>NZ_JAGWCT010000028.1:0-45235 GCF_020657815.1 Clostridioides sp. ZZV15-6597
CAAAATTTAGACTATTTCTAAAAGAGTAATATATAATAATTACTATAGTTTGTTTTTAATCAAACTTTTCTATATTAATTAAGTAAATGTTGAGTTAACAGATAAAAAATAATTGATTTTGAAGAATTTAAATTTATTAAGTTAATTAAAAATATAACAATTATTTAAAAATTAAAAATAGTTAGTTAAAATTGATTAGAATATTCTTTTTTTTAATTTTATTATTGATAATGTTTCTTAAATAACAAATGCTCTTTGACGTCGTATAGTCTAAGCAGTATAAGTTGCATATCAAAAACCTATCTAATAAATAATATGAATCTATAAAACAATAAAATTTCATCTCTAAAAAACTATTTTGACGCTTAGTTTAACTTATATTTCCAGACGAAAAATTTATATAATATACTTGACAAGTATAATTTGATTTATTCTAATTATTTACTGTCGATTATTCGATTTTTTTCTTATTTTTTTGTTGCATATAAGTATGTGTTTATGGTACGATTTACATGGTGAAATAAATAAAGGGAGGTGAAAAATAAATATTCGTGAAAAAGTTTTCAAGTTGAGGTATTTTATGGTTAATAAATTATAAATAGTATCACCTCAATTAATAATATCAAAGCGAATATCTAGGTAATCACTTTAAAACAACAGTTTTTATATTTAGATTCACAGAATGCATGTGTATATTTAATAAGAAATAAATTTAATCTGTGAATAGATAGTAGTTTATTTATTTAAGTTGACAAGTAATTGAATGAAGTATTTAGAAATTTAAAAAACAAGTAAAGACAGTATTTAATTTGAATAAATACATGTTGCTTTATTCAAAACTCCTTTAAAAAGGCAATAGTAATATGATTACGCAATTTGCCACAAAAGGAGGAATTTAGTTTGTAAAATACTATCAAGTAAAAAAATAAGAATTGCATATAGTGAAGATTTTTTCATTTAATTAGGAGTAGTTAAATTAGAAAAAATTGCTAGAGTGATGAATTTAGAAGTTAGATATAAAATTATCCATTATGTTATGGCAATATTGTATTTAAGCTAAATAATAATTAATGAACTAATAATTTATAGTTTGGTTTTTTGTGGTGTTAATTTATAAAGATAACAGGTTATAAATATACCTGACAATAATGAATTTATATAATTTAAATTTATAGATATAGTATTTAAATTTATTGACAATAAAGATATTAATCTTTATGCCATGAAAACATCTAGATTCTACAAATAAAAACGCAATTATCTTAATAATTATTACGAATTGTTTTACAAAACAATATCACCATATCTTTCATTAAAAGAAAGAGTCTGGATAAAACGTAGAAAATATAAAAATACAATTAAGAAAGGATTTAAACTTATGAGCACAACAGTAAATAAAAAGGGTAAATTCCCTATAGGATTTTATATCTGTGCAACAACTTTCTCGTTTGAAAGAGCAGCATATTATTCTGCAAAGTTTTTAATTTATATATTCCTTACAACAGCTATTGTTAAAGGTGGTCTTGGAATAGATAAAGGACAAGCAGCTATAATGCAAGCTAACCTTGTTGCATTCACATATTTCGCACCAATAATTGGAGGATATATATCAGATAGATGGATAGGAGCTAGATATACTATACCTATAGGTATGCTTATCATGGGGGTAGGATACTATCTTGGTTCTATTGCAACTACAGTTTCTATGGTAAATGCAATGATAATTCTAGTTTCAATTGGTACTGCATTCTTTAAAGGAAATGTATCAGCAGTAAATGGACAACTTTTTGATAATCAAGAAGAACTTGATACAGCATTCTCTGTACAATATTCTTTTGTTAATATAGGTTCTTTCATCGGAACAACAGCAGTTGGTATACTTTATCTTAAGACATTTGCTAAAAATGGAATACTTGGTTTCTCTCAATGTTTCTTCATAGCAGCTGTTCTTTGTGTAATCGGTGCAATCTGGTTCACATATGGATGGAGATTCCTTGGAAATGCAGGGAAAAGACCTTTTAAAGAAGGTGTAGTAGCTGAGAAAGTTAAAGAAAAAGATAATACTCCTCTTACAAGTATGGATAAGAAGAGAATTTGGGCTATTATACTTATTTCATTCTTCTCTGTAGTTTTCTGGTTATTCTGGTACCTAACTTATCTTGCAGTTTATGATTATGGTGCAGCATTTGTAAACATGACTATTGGAGGGTTTGAAGTTCCTCTTGCTTGGTTCGACTCATTAAATGCACTTGTATGTATTGTACTAGGTCCAGTTCTTGGAGCATTATGGTTTAAGCTTGCTAGTAGACCACAAGGTGATATAAGTTTATTTAAAAAGACAGGTCTTGGATTAATATTCTTAGGGCTTGCATTCTTAATGCTTGTTGGAGCAGAGCTTACAAGAGGTGTTGGAGCTCCTGAAACTGCTAAAGCTAGTATAATATGGATAGTTATGTTTGGTATACTTCTAAGTTTTGGGGAAATGTTATTCTCACCACTTGGTAACTCTTTTGTAAGTAAGTATGCTCCTAAAAAACTTCTAGGTGTTCTTATGGGGGTTTGGACATTTGCTACTTTCATAGCTGGTCAAGGATATGGATATATATATGCATTTACTCTTAAGTTTGAGATGATTAAAGTATATACTATAATTCCAGTGATACTATTTGTTGCAGCTATATTATTATTCTTATTTGACAAGACATTAAATAAACTTGTTGAGGATGATAAATAATCAGTAAATAACTATACTATGTATATTAATCTATGATAGTTATATTGTATTAGATTGATATATAGCTAATTGATAATAATCATATAAAGTGTTACTTTTTAACATGATGTATAGTGAAATAAATTTGTTAAACAAAATATATAAATAAAAATACTAGTCAATTAAGACTAGTATTTTTATTTATTGTTAAATTAGATAAAGTATTAATACACAATTTCTCCACTTAAAATAGTATAGGCACTTCCTCCAATTTTTACAGAAGAGATATCATTGTTTTCTTTAGCTATATTTACATATACCTTTCCAGGTCTATTTATAAAGTTTCCTTCTTCACCAATAAAGTCAGTTTTATCTAAAATACTGTGTTGTACTATATAAGATGATACACAAGCATTGCCAGTTCCACATACAGGGTCTTCTGTTACTCCTACATATGGAGCTATAGATCTTAAATGATAGTCACATTTTTTATCTAGAGTTTCTACACAAAATGGAGTTATTCCAATTAAATTATTATCAGCACTAAATTCTTTTATTTTATTTAAGTCTGGAGAAATATTTTCTAAATCATCTAGAGACTTTAATCCAAAGACAAGCCACCAAATTCCTGTATTTACTTTCATAATTGGATATTCAAGAAGTCTATCTTCTTTTACACCTATCATTTGTGCCAGTTCTTTTCTACAGCTATTTAGATTTTCGAATTTAGGAGGATTTTGTTCCATCATAAATATGTTTTCATTATCTATTTTTTTAAGTTCTACAGATAGTACACCAGCTTTTGTCTCTTGATAAAAGATATTCTTGTTAGCATCAAGTTTTTCCTCTTCTAAAAGAGCATGGAATGTTCCTATTGTAGCATGACCACACAAGTCAACTTCTAAGCCAGGTGTGAAAAATTGAACCTTGAAATCTGCTACATCTGATTCTGAGACAAATGCAGTCTCTGATAAATTCATTTCCTTTGCTATATTCTGTTTGATTTCGTTAGAAATATTGGATGCATCTGTGACTACACCAGCAGGATTTCCTCCAAAAGGTATAGTTGTAAATGCATCAACTTGTTTGATTTTAACTTTATTCATCTTTAAGACCCCCTTTTATTTTTTGTGAAATATAAATTTCATGTTGTATGTATTGATTTCCAATATATAAAATATTAGAATTTTTTGTCCAAATTGAAATAGCTTCATTACCTTCAGATAAATTTCCTGTTAATATTTCAGAATCATCTACAATTAAAAGAATACCTTTATAAAGTTTTTTATTTTTAAGTGTAGCTTCATTACCTCCATGAATATGAATGTTGCTTAGACCCTCTATATTTTTATCTTCCAAAAGTAGTATTTCAACATTAATATTTTTTTTAGAAGCAGTTAAAAGCTCATCTTTTAGGTTGAGAATTTCTTCATGTGAACAAGAAATTATAATTTCTTGTTTGGCATTATTTATCATTTCGATTGCTTTTTTTAATATATTTTTAGTGCCCTTTATGTTTAAAACATATTCTATACTTTTTCCTTTATTTAATATCTGTAAATTGTTTTCTAGTTTGTCCATAGAATTATTGAATTCTTCTTTTTTACTTTTTAGTAATTCATTAGGGTTTATAGGTACATATTTTATAGGGTCAGTTTCAATATTGATAATTATATTATTGTTAAGTAATTTTGTTATATTTTCATAGACTTTTGATTGTGGTACACCTGATAATTTACTTATTTCATATCCAGTTAGAGGGTTTTCCTTTAGTAATGATATGTAGATTTGTGATTCATATTTGGTAAATCCTATGTTTTGTAGTTCATTAACTATAGCATCCATATATAAACTCCTTTAATAAAAATATAATAACTACCTTAGTAGGTACTAATATTATTTTATAATGTATATATATAATTGTCAATCATATGAAGTAAAAAATTAAGTTACAAATTAGAAAAGTTTTTTAGTGTATTTTTGAAATGAAGTTCAAATTTAGTTAACAACTAAATAAAATTTACAGATTTTTATAATTACTACATAAGTAACAGCTGAACTTACAGCCTAGTGCAGAAACCCCACCACTTTAGGTGTAGGATGGATAGTATAAAAAGTATTGACATAAATAAGTTTAATTAATGTTTGACTATAATGATAATCTTAAGAGTGTTAAAAATGAATGGTTACAAAAAAGTGACTAATTGAACTAGTACATAAGTCGTAGTATATTAATATCAAGAAAACAATAAAAATAATAAAGGAGATATATATTATGGCAAAAATAATAAATAACAATGAATTTATAAATGAAGTAGAAAACAAAGAAGGGTTAGTAGTCGTAGATTTCTTTGCTACATGGTGTGGACCTTGTAAAATGTTATCACCAGTATACGAGGCTTTAGGAAATGATATGACTGAAAAAGCAAATTTCTTAAAAGTAGATATAGACCAAAGTATGGAATTAGCTCAAAAGTTTGAAGTGTCTACAGTACCAACTGTAATAATATTTAAAGATGGTAAACCTATAGATAGATTAATAGGGTTTATACCTAAAGATAATTTAAAAAATAAAATTGAATCATATATATAATTAATTTAAATCATATATATAAACAAAAAAACTCATTATAAAGTGAGTTTTTTATTTATAAGATTTATTTATGTAGTTACAAATAAGTGCCTAATTGTCAGTGATGTTGGCTATTGATATATTATTTATATAAAAGAAAAAAGAAAGGTTATTAGAAAATAGGTGAGATTATGAGATATGACATTGCAATAATAGGAAGTGGACCAGCAGGGCAAGGTCAAACTGCTGTATCTAGTGCAATTTCACATTTAGATAAACAGAAAATAAAGAAATCTGTACTTGTTGATACTTATTAAATAAAAGTAAATAGTAGTACTAGTAGTTATAACCATAAGTTTATAATTATAATATAGTTAATAAATTTTCACAGATATTTGAAATTATTATAAGTATTTATTGTTGTTTTATATAATATTGAAAGAGGCATTTAAAGTTAATAAAATAAAAATTACAGGTATTATTTATTTAATACACTCCCAACACTAAAAGAAGTTATTTCAAAATAAAGATTTGACTACAGCAAAAAGTGGACTCTATCAGATGAGTTCACTTTTTTTGTAAAGTATTAAACAATCTATATGTAAATAAAAAAGGGTATCTCATTTATAATTTAAGAATATTGTAAGACCCCCTTTTTTTAAGTGTGCAATAAAATTGTCTTTTTAGCTATTACTAAAAAGGAATAAAAAAATTTTATTTAAAAGCCAAATTTTTAATAGCATATAAATGATTCTCTTTCGTATTTTAAAATTTGACAAACTCAAGTTTTAGTTAAGAGCTTGTTTAATATAGGTTATGTTCTTATAAAGAATTTCGTTAATTAATTCTTATTAATCTATATTTTGGATTTATTAAATATGATGGAAAAGTTAATAATTATATTGGTAGAGATATTAAATAGAATAGTAATTAAGCATAAATTTGACAAGTGTGAGTATTTGAATAATAATAGGGTTAGGTTTTATATAAGAATTAAATAATTATAAAGAATAATTAACATTCAATAAACATTCATTATATATAATGGATAAGTTGATATTTTATTTAGGAGATGATTATATGAGAGTATTGGTAATAGAAGATAATAAAGAGCTTTCTTATAATATGAAGATAGGGTTGGAAAATGAAGGATTAGTAGTAGATATAGCAAATTGTGGATTAGATGGAGAAGAAAAAGCATTTATAAATGACTATGATGCTATATTATTGGATTTAAATTTACCAGATAGAGATGGTCTAGAGATATTAGAATTTTTTAGAAGTAATAATCTAAATACACCTATAATAATTGTAACAGCAAGAGATGAAGTAAATGAATTGGCAAAAGGACTTGATTTAGGAGCTGATGATTATATAGTAAAACCATTTCAAATTATAGAATTGAGAGCTAGGATACAAGCAGTTATAAGAAGATTTTATGGTAGGACAAATCCAAATATAGAGGCAGGTCCTGTCAAAATAAATCCATCATCTAGAAAAGTGTACGTGTATGATAAAGAAGTAAGTCTAGGAACTAAAGAGTTTGATATAGCAGAATATATTGCAAGTAGATATCCAGATATCGTATCAAGTATAGATATATCAGAACATGTTTATGATGAATACTTTGACCCATTATCATCTGTATTAAGGGTACATATAGCTAGATTAAAAAAGAAATTAAGAGAAGTTGCAGGAAAAGAGATAATAATAACTACTAGAGGGATAGGATATTCTATATGCAAGGATTAAAAGATAAAAAAACTATAGTTTTAATTTTATATTCTGTTATAGTCTTTATAATTTTTACAGTAGGTTTGAAATATATTATAAATATATCTAATACAAGTAAAGAATTAATGGCTAGTGATTCAAATTCATATTATGGAATAAATATAGATAATACTTATAACACTATGGAAGATAATACTTTAGATGAAAGATTAATTTCTGATTATAATCTTGCCCTTAATGGTAATTTTAATATAATTATAATGTTGTTTTTTGCTTTTATAGTGACTTCTAACTTTATCCTTTTAGCAATATTGAATAGATTAGAGTTTAAAGAAAGAATGGGGATATTAAATAATATAAATAATATAGAAGATGAAGACGAAGTATTGAGTATAGACCCCATTATGTCTAAAGTATATAAAGATTTAAAAGATAAGTTTGATTCTCATATTGAAGATTATAAAAGATTAAATTCATATTTATCTCATGAACAAAAAAATGCCATAGCAATACTTAGAACAAGTTTAGAGTTAAGTGGAAATGAAGAATTGTTAAATACTCTTAATAATGTTTCAAATACTGTAGAAGATGTACTTGCAATAAGTGATACAAAAAATAATGAAGATATGTATGAAGTTGATATAGCTTTAATATGTGCGCAAGTATGTGACCACTATTCTAAAGTATATGATAATTTAAGTTTTGATTTTGATGAAGATGAAAATATGAGTATCTATGGGAAAGAAAAGTGGATTTATAGAGGTGTATCTAACCTTTTGGACAATGCAATAAAATATGGTGAAGGTAAAGATATCTGTGTAAATGTGAAAAATCAAAAAGGTAGTGTTATTGTATCAGTAAAAGATAATGGTATTGGAATGAATAAATATAGTATGAAAAAAATATTTTATGACAGATATAGAATAAATGAATTGAATAAAGATGGATATGGTATAGGTCTTAGTTTAGTAAAACATGTATGTAATTTATGTAACGGATTTGTATGGGTAGAAAGTGAAGAAGGTAAAGGTTCAACTTTTTATCTAGTATTTAAAGAATATAAGTAACAAATTAAGATAGATATAATAATTCTAAGACATTATTGAATTGGTAAGAGGAGATGTGAAGTGTATATTTTAAATAATGCAATCAAAAACTTACTTAGAAATAAATTGCGTAGTTCATTTAGTGTAGTTGTTATGTTATTGATGGTCTTAGCAATATTGATTTCCTCAATAATAAATTCGAACGTTAATGTGATAAAGGCAAATTATGAGAAAAAATTTGAATCAGAAGTTCAAATTAAGCTTGATAGTAAAAAACTTGTTCAGGATAATTCAGGAAAGTCTATGATAAAATATAGTAACTTGAGTGTAAATGATTATTTAAATTTTGCAAAGTCAAAATATGTAAAAAAAGTATCTTTTATTGGAAATATCACAGCACACTTTGATGATAACAAATATAATTCTAATGATGACAGGCAAATCGTAGATAATGATATGAGGACTAAAAATTATGGAATTATAGGATATACAGAAAAGAATGAAAGTTTTAAACACTATAACCTGGAGAAGGTAAAAGGAAGAGTATTTCAAAAAGATAATGAATGTATGGTAAGTAAAGAATTTATTGATATTAATAAGTTAAAAATTGGAGATACTATATCTCTATTAAGTGATTATAGTACTAATACTAAACTAAATTTAAAAATAGTAGGAATATATAAGAAAAAAGATACTAAGAATGTTAAAGATATAGAAATGGTTCAAGATGAAAGTATCTATAATAGTATATTAACTACGTACAATACTTTAGTAGAATTTGAAAAGAAGATTGAATCGGAAAAACCAATAATTTATATAAATGCTAGGTTTTTATTGAGAGACTCTAATAGTAGAAAAGATTTTGAGAAAGAGATAAGAGATAAAGGTCTAAGTGACATTTATAAAGTTACTATAGATGAGTTTGCGTACAGTAAATTAATAGCACCAATGCAACGTTTGTCTAATATAGCTTTTACAGTTACGCTTGGAATATTAATATTAGGTTCGATATTATTGATGATAAATTCTATAATAGCAATAAAAAAAATAAAGTATTACATTGGTGTGTTAATATTAATTGGAATGCCTAAATTTAAGATAGTTCAGAGTTTTATATGTGAAAGTATTATTATAACTTTAGTGTGCCTTATACTTGGAGGAGGAATTGTAAGTATATCAGCTTCAAAAATATCAAATTATGTTTTTAAATATCAAAATCAATATAATGTAATACATAATGTTGATTTACTGAATAATAGAGAATATAAAAATATAGATATAAATAGTGATGATATCAAACAAGAAACAAAAAGTTTAAGAGATAAATTAATTCCAAATTTGATATTTAAGATAATTATTGTAGCGATAATATTGATATTATTAACTGGTATAGTAGCCGTATATAGTACAATTGTATATAAACCAATACAGATAATTTATGATAGAAATTAGGTGATGTAAATTGGTAATGCTAGAACTGATAGATGTTAATTATAAATATGAGGGAAGCAATAAATATGTATTAAAAGATGTAAGTGCCAAATTTGAAGCTGGAAAAATGTATGTTATTATAGGAAAGCCTCGGGCAGGAAAGAGTACTTTGTTATCTATAATATCAGGTCTTGATGATTATACTGATGGAAGTATTATTTACAAGGGTAAGGATTTAAGAGATATAAATAAGGATATGTATAGAAATAAGGATATAGGAGCTATATTTAAAGATTATAATTTATTAAATAATGAAACTATTTTGGAGAATATGTTTTTACCAATGAGAATTAGTGAAAATAAGAAAAAGAATAAAAAGGAAATAGTATATAAAATTCTACAAAAGGTAGGAATTGATAAAGAAAAAGTAATGGATAGAGTAGAAAACTTATCTTATTATGATAAACAAAAAGTGTGTATTGCTAAGTCATTATCTAATAATCCTGAATTAATAGTATGTGATGATATTATAGAAAGCACGGATGATAAAAGTGAAGAAAGTCTAATAAATGTGTTTTACAATTTGGCACATAAAGATAATAAATGTGTGATAATAGCAACAAGTTCAGAGGAAGTTGCTTTATTTGCTGATGAGATATGGGGAATAAATAATGGAAACTTGATGTTTATAAAAAGTAAAGATAACAATATAGATTAAAATAAATAAAGGAGGGTGTCTCAAAATGAGCTTTTTAGTTCATGAGATACTCTTTTTTGTATGAAATCAAATATATTTTCAGCATTTCAACAATGAAAAAGAGGCTTATCTCTATCTTGAGACAGGCCCCTCTTTATCTTTAAAAAAACATATAAAAATTTATATTTTTACTTTGTATATGGTGAACATATAAAACTATTAGAATATAAAAAATAGGTGTCTTGACCAATAATCAAACTTTCATACTAGTCAAAGAGGATGAGGTATTTATAAGGTTTATTTGATGGATTGCCATTCTTCCTTTATAATTCCATATTCATAAGTGTCTTGCCATATAGGGTTACCATTTTTATCTTTGAAAAACCAAGTATTCTTGACAAGATGTCCTTCTCTACGCATATGTAATCGTTCAAGTAACTTCCAAGATGCTACATTAAGGGGATTACAAAAGGCAATAATTCTATGAGCATTGTGATGAACAAATAAGTCATTTATTAAGGCGCTCGCAGCCTCTGTTGCAAAACCATTCCCTTGATAATTGCTGTTGAAAACATAGCCTAACTCCCATGTTTCAAAGTCTTTTTTTGCTAAATAAATATTCCCAATTAGTTTATTTGTGTTTCGTAGACAAACTGCCCAAAAGTCTGGATTGTTTGAACGGTTAATTGCCTCTTCCTTTGATTGATTCTCTGTAAATACCTCATAAGGTTCATACTTTACTGTATCTTCTTGTGATAAATATTCAAACAAATCTTGCCAATCGTCAGGTGAAAACTGACGAATGATTAATCGTTCTGTCTTCATTTAAATCCCCCTATTTTATAAGTAATAACCCATAGTAAATCTTTTAAAGACCTAATAAAAAAGCTAACATGGGTTTCTTTAATTCTAGTATTTTAGTATGTATCTGTCAAATATAAAGATACTGTTATAGAAGTTGTTTTAGATTGAAATTATATGAAAAACACCTAAATAACACGAAAATGAGCTACAGTTGGGGGGAACTGTAGCCCATTCTATTTTGGGGGAGATAGGTTGAACTTATTGGTTATCCGTATCATATTTTTAGTATAGTCACTTATTTTAAATTATATACATTTTTTTATAAATTTTACATAAAATGTTAAATGTTATGATTGATTAGGTATTATTAGAGGTGATAAAGTTTTAATTATAGAAAATTAATGAAAAAATGTATTATAAATAATTGGAAAATATTATATAAGGTATTAAAATATTAATGTATTTACAGCAATTTAGGAAAAAATATGAAATCTATTCGTAAATATAAAATAAAAATATAATTAAAAAAATATTTGAAAAAAATTCATATAAAGAATCTTTTATATTAATCTGATTTTTGGGTATACCTATTTTAAAAAAAATTATAATACAATATAATCTGAATTTCAATAAATACTTAATGAATGCAAATTAAGATACTTGAAAATACTGGAAAATATATATTGGAATAAAAAATATTGAATAACTTTAAAGAATTGAATATAGATATAAAATATTTAAATATATTTAAATGAAAAAAACACAAAAAACGACAATTTGATTTCAACTAGTTAAAATGTTTTGCAATTGTAGTATTATAGGGTAAAATGCAAAATATATGCGAAAGTAAAATTTTAAATATTGACATTAAATTAAATATAATATACTATGTAAGTGTGATGGAACATTTTTTTCAGAGGGGATTTATAGTGAATATAAAAAAAATATTTAATAACAATGTAGTAGTAAGCTCCCTAGAAGATGGCACAGAGATAATTGTAACTGGTGCTGGAGTTGGATTTAAGAAAAAAGTAGGAGATTTGATAGATGAAAGTTTGATTTCTAAGAAATATTTTGTTCAAGATAATCAAAAAGACAAATACAATCAAATACTTAATAAAACCTCAATTGAATATTTTAAAATTTCAGAGGAAATTATAGGAAAAGCTAATGAAGTTTTAAATACTCAAGTAAATGATTCAATAATATTGGCTTTAACTAGTCACATAGAATTCGCTGTCCAAAGAGAAAAACAGGGTATAAAATTACCAAATTTGATACTGAATGAAACAAAACAACTTTATAGAGAAGAATTTGAATTTGGATTATGGGCAATTGATGAAATTGAAAAAAAGATAGGAATAAGGTTGCCTGAAGATGAAGCAGGATATATTGCTATTCATATAATCAATGGATTAGAAAATTCTCAAAAAGATGAAGGTATTAATATACTAGAGTTTTCAAAACAAGTTGTTCAGATAATAGAAGAAGTACATGGATTTAAATTAGATGTAAATTCACTGAACTACTCTAGGCTTATAACTCACTTAAAGTTTTTCGTTCAAAGAATTTTAAGAAAAGAAACTTACAAAGATAGTGATGTTGAAGATATGTATAAACTAGTAAATAAAAACTATAATAAACCTAAAGTATGTACTGAAGAAATTGCAGCATTGGTATTAGACAGATTTGAATATAAAATTAGTAAAGAAGAAGAATTATATCTAATGATTCATATAAATAAAATAACAAACAGTGGTTGTTAGGATTGTAACTGATAAAGCAGGCAAAACCTAAGTCATTGAACTTAATTTTAGTTAAGTTTTTTGATTTAGGCTTTTTTATTGAATATAGACAGTGACTTTTAGGATTGTAACTGGTTAAGCAGGCAAAACCTAAATCATTGAACTTAATTATTAGATTAAGTTTTTTGATTTAGGTTTTTTTATTAAATACAGACAATGGCTTTTAGGATTGTAACTGGTTAAGCAGGCAAAACCTAAATCATTGAACTTAGTTATTAGATTAAGTTTTTTGATTTAGGCTTTTTTATTAAATACAGACAATGGCTTTTAGGGTTGTAACTGGTTGAGCAGGCAAAACCTAAATCATTGAACTTAGTTATTGGATTAAGTTTTTTGATTTAGGTTTTTCTATAAATTAGATTATGTTTTTATATAAAAATAGGAGGGTGAAAATATGAAAAAAAATAAGTTAGGTCTATGGAATTTCTTCCAAATGTTAGGAAAAACGTTTATGTTCCCAATAGCACTACTTAGTGTTTCTGGTATGATGCTTGGTCTTGGGGCTGGTTTTACAGACCCTAAGATGATTGCAATGGTTCCATTTCTAGGAAATGAATATGTTAATATGATTTTAAATTTTATGTTAACAATAGGATTATTTGCATTTAATAACTTGGGGGCATTATTTGCGATGGCAATTCCACTAGGATTATTAAAAAAAGAAAAAGAGTTTGGTGCATTTTCAGGTTTAGTAGGATTTATAGCAATGCATATAGGTACAAATTTTTATTTAACAAGAGCTGATTTATTAGTAGCAGCAGACCAAATGTCAACTAATGGTCAAGCTATGATTATGGGTATACAAACATATAACACAAGTGTTTTAGGTGGTATTATAGCAGGTTTAATTGTTTATGCAATGTATGATAAAGTTAGTAATTTGAAAATACCAGAATCATTAGGATTCTACAGTGGACCAAGATTAGTTCCAATTGTTAGTTTAATAGTTATGAGTATCGTTGGTTTATTAATACCTATTGTTTGGCCACCATTTTTTAATGCATTCCAAAGTTTAGGAAGATGGATTTCTTCAGCAGGGCCATTAGGATATTTCTCATATGCAGTAGCTGAAAGGGTTACAATACCATTTGGATTAAACCACCTTGTAACATCTGTATTCCGTTTTACACCAATAGGTGGAACTGCTGTTATTGATGGAGAAACATACTTTGGAACATTGAACATGTTTATGGCATATGTGGAGAATAATCAGATTATACCTCTTGATTTAGCTGGTAAAATGGAGCAAGGTAAATTAATGATTCAATATGGTTTAGCTGGGGCAGCATTAGCTATCTATCGTACAGCAAAACCAGAAAATAGAAAAGCACTTAAAGGACTTCTAATATCAGGAGTGTTGACAGTTATTATAGGTGGTATAAGTGAACCAATAGAGTTTTTATTTTTATTTATCTCACCAGCATTATTTGCTTTCCATACATTTATGAATGGTTTGGCAAACATGGTACTTCCATACTTGGGTGTATTGATGGGATTCACAGGAGATTTAATAGCATTTATAAGTTTTGGAGTATTGAGAGGAACAGCTACAGGATGGCCAATAGCAGTATTAGTAGCAGCTTTATACTTTGCAATATATTACTTTGTATTTAAATGGGCAATTCTTAAATTTAATATAAAAACTCCGGGACGTGAAGATAAAGAAATAAAAGTTTCTGAAGGGAATGGTTCAGATTTTAAAAATCTATCTACATACAAAGGTCAGCAAATGATAGCAGCACTAGGAGGGAAATCTAACATATTATCATTAGACAATTGTGTAACTAGATTACGTTTAAAATTACAAGATGTATCACTAATAAATGAAGATGCAATTAAAGAAGCTGGTGGTATAGCTGTTGTTAAATTAGATGAACATACAATTCAAGTAATTATAGGTACTCAAGTGTATTCTTTAAGAAAGCAAATGGATAAGGCGATGGAAGGTCATTTGGAGGCATGTAATGATTAACTTTGATAAAAAAGTAAACCGATTGGGTACATATTGTACCCAATGGGATTATGTAGAAGATAGATTTGGAAAAAAAGGATTACTTCCTTTTACAATATCAGATATGGATTTGGAATTTCCAAATGAGATAACAGAAGTATTGAAAGAAAGGTTAAATCATAGAGTATTAGGATATAGCAGATGGAAGCACGATGATTTTAAAGATTCTATCAGAAATTGGTACTCTAAGAGATTTAATTGTAGTATTGATAGCAATTGGATATATTACAGTCCAAGTGTAATGTATTCAATTAGTAAACTCATTGAAATTTTTAGTGATGAAGGTGATGGAGTATTAATAAACACTCCTGCGTATAATGCTTTTTATGAAGTAATAGGAAATAACAATCGCAATATTATAAAATCTCCTCTTATAAATAAGGATGGGTTTTACTCTATTGATTTTGAGGATTTTGAGAAAAAGTGTAAAGATTCTAAGATATTTATTTTATGTAATCCTCATAATCCAACAGGTAGAGTGTGGAGTGAATTAGAGCTTATTAAGATGGTAAGGATTTGTAAGGAGAATAATGTAAAAATAATATCGGATGATATACATATGGATATTGTATATGATAATAAAATGACACCTGTTTTAAATGTGGCAGACAATTATTTAGAGTCTATATTTATTTGTACATCAGCATCTAAGTCTTTTAATATACCAGCATTGACTGGGTCATATGTAATTATACCAAATGAAGAGATAAGAACTAAGTTTGAAAATATAACTAGGTATCGTGATTTTATAAATTCACCAGCTATATTAGCTATTTTGGGGACAATGACTTGTTATAATGATTGTGAATATTGGCTAGATGAGTTACTGAAATACCTTAAAGAGAATCTTCAATATACAATTAACTATATAGAAGATAATTTAAAGCCATTAAAATTGGTTATGCCAGAAGGTTGTTACTTTGCTTGGATTGATTTCTCTGAGCTTAAAATAAGCAGTGAAAAATTCCAAAAGCTATTGATAGATATTGGTGAAGTGGCTATTATGGCAGGCAAGGTATATGGAGAGGAAAGTGAGTTTTATTTAAGGTTAAATTTTGCATGTTCAAGAGAAAAACTTGAAGATGGCTTAAATAGAATTAAAAAAACTATAGATTATATTACAGAAAATATTTAATATAGAAGGGGAGATGATTATGAACTATTTAAAAACAATGGTTGATGTTATGACTACTGAAATGAATGCTATAAAGTGTTTAATAGATGAAGCAGGTATTGAATATGAAAATATAGTTAATGAAATTGCAAACTGTAAAGGTAAAGTAATTTTTATGGGTGTAGGTAAATCTGCACATATAGGTAAAAAATTGGCAGCTACATTTGCAAGTACTGGTACACCAAGTTTTTTTGTACATGCAACAGAAGCAGTACATGGAGATTTAGGAATGATTGAAAGTCAAGATATTACAATTTTAATCTCAAATAGTGGAAATTCTATGGAAGTTGTAAATTGTATAAAATACGTTAAAGCAATAGGTTCTAAAACGATTGCTTTTACTTCAAATAGAAATTCAGTACTGGCAAAAGAATGCGATTATGCTTTAATATATCCTGCAAAGGATGAAGCTGACCACTTAAATTTAGCACCAACAACATCATCTACAATTACTTTGGTTTTAGGAGATTCTATTGCATGTGCATTATCTAAAAACAGTAATTTTGACTCAGCTGATTTTTATAAATATCATCCAGGAGGAAGTCTAGGTGAAAAACTAAAGGCAGCTAATAATGGTTAAAAGTAAAAAGGAGAGTATATTTTATGTTTAAAATGTTTAAGAAAAAATCAATAAAATCACCAATATCAGGAAAGGTAATAGAGTTATCTAAAATACCAGATGCTGTATTTTCTCAAAAACTTATGGGCGAAGGTGTAGCTATAGATTCTACAGGTGATATTGTTTATGCTCCAGCTAATGGTAAGGTGGCAGTTGTAGCAGAAACTAAACATGCATTTGTTATAGAACTAGAAAATGGAATGGAACTTCTTATTCATGTTGGTTTAGATACTGTAAACTTAAAAGGTGAAGGATTTGAAGCATTAGTAAGTGTAGGAGACCAAGTAAAAGAGGGGGCACCAATGTTAAAAATTGACCGTTCATTAATTGAATCAAATGGTATCTCACTTATTACTCCAGTTACAATAACTAATTATTCAGAGTACAATATGAATACATATAATGTAGGTAATAGTGTAGAGGGTGGAAAAGATACTGTAATTGAGTTTAAATAAAAAGTATAAAATAAAAGATTACTGTCTATAAACTTATGTTGTACAATGTAAATTTAATATAAAATTGTACAATATAAATTTAATATAAATATGTTAGATAAAAAGGGATTTGCTTGATTCTAAATTGAGTAGTTCCTTTTATTTTTTTGTAATTAGTTTTGTACGTTTATATTTAGATAGAAAAATACCTAATTATAAATAGTAATTGTTCAAATAGAGATTTAAATATATTGTTTGGAGATACATTGTAATTTAAAAGTTAGATACACATAATTTATATAAACTTAAAATAGAAATGTTGACAATAATAATAAACTTTAGTATTATATGTTTATTAAAATGATAAACCATATGATGGAGGTGAATAATATGAAGATTGAAAATCTTTCTATTAAAGATATTAAAAAAGGTTATGTATTCAATGCAGACTTAAATTGCTATAGTTGCATTATTTGTGGAAAAACGTATGAAGTAGGAGAAATATACAGAGTTGGTGACAGATTTTTTGAAGCATCAAGAGCTATTGAATTGCATACAGAATTAAAACATGGTGACTATTTGGAACAATTAGTCAATAATGATTCAAAGTACAATACATTAACTGATAATCAAAAACAATTATTTAAATTATTTATTAGTGATTTATCAGATAAAGAAATTGCAAAAGAGCTTGGAGTATCTACCTCTACAATACGTCATCAAAAATTTATGTTTAGAGAAAAAGCAAAACAAGCTAAGCTATACTTGGCTTTATATGAATCTGTATTTGAAGATAAATCTAATAGAGATAGTACTATAATACCAATCCACGAACATGCCAAAATGGTAGATGAGAGATATGTAGTAACTGAAGAAGAAAGAAAACACATTTTAGAAACATCATTTGAAAGTATGAACCCTCTAAAATTAAAAGTTTTTTCATCAAAAGAAAAGAAAAAAGTTGTTATTTTGTCTAAAATTTTAGAACAATTTGAGCAAGGAAAGCAATATTCAGAAAAAGAAGTTAATCAAATTTTAGAGTCTATATATTATGATTTTGCAACGATTAGAAGATATTTAATTGAATATGGTTTTATGAGTAGAAATAAAGAGTGTACAAAGTATTGGTTAACATAATAAAACGCCAGAATCTATTAGTATATAGAGCTATTTCTTACTTGATTAACTGTGAAAGGAGTCAAAAATGAATGATGAGTTGAAATCTATTTTGTACAACGAAGGTGTAGACATTATTCGTTTTGTTGATATATCTGAATTTCCAATAAATCAAACACGAGGCTTTTCTAAGGCAATTTTATTTTGTATAGGATTATCAAAGAAGTTTATTAAAGATATATACAATAATTTACCTACAGATAGTGATGAGTTTTTGGAAAAAGAGGAAAAGATGGAAAAACTAGCTGATTGGATTTCTGAATATCTTCAAACAAAAGGTTATAGTGCTTATGCTCAATCAGAAAAAAATAATATAGAACATAGATACACTGAAAGAGGATATATTGACCCTAAGATGCAATCAGGTATTAGCCCTTTACCACACAAGACAATAGCGAATATTAGTGGTATTGGATTCATGGGAAAAAATAATTTATTTATCACTGAGGAATTTGGATGTGCTTTTAGCATGTGTACAGTACTTACAGATGCACCAATTTCTGTTGAAAAGCATCCTTTGATTGATTCAAAATGTGGTGATTGCAATGTTTGTGTAGAAAAATGCCCTGCAAAAGCTATACATGGAAATGCTTGGACTCATCAAGGGGGAAGAGAGTCTATAATTGATATTTCTAAATGTTTTTGTGTTTTAAAATGTATGGTGAATTGCCCATGGTCATTGAAATATGCAAATCAAAAATTATAATATAGATATGAGCTAGAGATTTTTATTGGTTTTTAGTTTTTTTTAAAAATAAATTTATAGGGTGCTTAATAATTGCACCCTTTGTAAAATTTAATATGAATAAACACAATAACTGAGGTAATTGTCAATAACAGCATAAGCTAGAATAGCAAATAAAAGCTTAATAATAAAATCTAAAAACTATAAGGATATTTTTAAATAATTTTCAATAAAATATTTGCCTATAATGTGTCTAATCTAGCATATTTTTTTAATAGAATGAAACCAACTACTGCAAGACAAGCTTGTGTCAAAGGTACAGAAATCCATACACCATTTAATCCCAGTATGTTTGGTAAAATCAAAGCAACTAGAGCAGTAAGTAGTAAAGGCTCTCCATAAATTAAAATATATGCTAACAGATTCTTTCTGACTGCATAAAAGAATGATGTTGTAATACGTAAAAATGCTATAAATAAAAATCCTGAAATAAAAATTGGAAGTACACTAGAAATGCTTTGTGCTACTATGTCTGATACTCCAAAGAAGTTTGGTATTTTATCTTTAAGAAGATAAATTGCAATCATACAAACAATTGAAGTTGTAAATGCTGTGATATAGGCCATTTTTCTAACTTCATTTACAGACTTTAAATTATTTGCACCATAATAATTTCCAATCAATGGCTGACATCCATCACCAATACCTTGTAAAAGTAATTGAATAATACAAATTATATAACTTACAACTGCGTAACAAGCAGCAGCTTGTGCACCACCATATGAAAGAGCACCTTTATTTAGAATTATAATGACTATATTTGGAGAAAGTGTTAATCCAAATGGAGAAACAGCAACTTCGATTATTTTTTTAAAGAAGTATGGCATAGGTTTAAATATAGCAAATCCAAATAACTTCTTTTTAATAGTCAAAAATAAAATACAAGGAAGTAGAGTAACTATTTGACCAATGACTGTGGCTATTGCAGCTCCTAATAATCCATATGAATATACTGAAACAAACAACCAATCCAAAACTACATTTGTTAAGAAGCCTGCAATCATAGAAGACATTGCCACTAATGAACCATTATAATTTCTAATAATTGGGATAAGACCTGTACCAATAATTTGGAATGTTGCTCCATAGATAATAATTTTTATGTAAGATATTGAATGATTTAAGATTTCTCCCTCAGCTCCAAATATTCTTAAAATTGATTGAGAAGTCAAACCTAATATTATTGTGGAAATTATACAAGCCACAAGTAATATAAAAATAGTATTTCCAAGATATTTATTTTCATCTTCATCACCTCTACCAAGACATATAGCAATTTGAATTGCTCCACCCATACCAATTCCTGTCCCAATTGCCTGAATTAATGCAGTCAGTGGATAGGCAATATTGATTGCAGCAAGTCCTGCATCTCCGATATTTCTACCCACAAACCATCCATCTACAATGGCATAAACACCTGAAAAAGCAAAAGCTAACATAGAGGGTAGTACATTTTTTAAGAATTGTTTCTTTACCATAGTTATTTTTTAGTCTCCATTTCTTTTTTGAATAGTTCTAAAAATAGAGCATTGTTTTTTGTCATTGATTCTCTATTTGTTTGCCCCATTTTGTGCATAACAGATTCCTCAAGCTTAAGCAAATCTTGAAGAACATCTTGTGCATAAATTTTTCCTATTGGAGTTAGATGAATGATTTTATTACGTCTATCATTCTCATTAACCAATAGTTCAATATAACCTTTATCTTTAAAACTTTTTAGTACAGAGTTTATAGTTTGCTTTGGCATAAGCCATTCGTCACATATAATTTTTTGGGTGCAATTTTCTTGATTTTCCCATATTGCATATAGTGCAAATAGTGAATGTACACTCATGTTATATGATTTGGCCCATTCGTCGTACAGATTATTTAGACCAAGCCAATAAGCGTAATATTCTTTAATATGTTTTTTTATATCATCTTTCATGGTATTTTTCCTCCAAAATATTAGTCTGATTTAGGACTAATATTATCATGGTTTTTTATTAAAGTCAAGAGTAAAGTAAAAATAAAATAATATGTCCTTCTTTATTTTTCCAAAAATGTATTGTATTATTGATTCAGTGGTAAATACGATGAAACTAAGTTGGATAACAATAGTCATTCAGTATTTACATTACATTATAAGTTGGTTATGTGTATCAAATATAGAAGAAAAGTAATAGATGATTTTGTGCGAAATGAACTAAAAAATATATTTGTTCATATTGCACCGAATTATGGAGTGGAGGAGAAAGATTATGAAAAAAGATACATCTCATGTAATTAAGCGGGCCGAGCGATTTCAAGTTATTTTGATTGGAGAAGGGCTTCTTGTAGGTGCTATAGCTGGTTTGATTGTACTTTTATATAGGATACTTTTGGGGCAGGCTGGTACTTGGCTCAACCAAATATTAAATTTTGTAAAAGGTTCAAATGTGAAAATAGCAGTCTGGTTTGCAGTGCTTGCACTGCTTGCGTGGATTGTATCAAGGCTAGTAAATTGGGAGCCAATGATTTCAGGGAGTGGTATTCCTCAGCTAGAAGGAGAGATGACAGGGAAAATCAAGCAAGTATGGTGGCGTGTGTTGCCAGCTAAATTTGTTGGAGGATTCTTATCGCTTATGGGTGGTCTTGCCTTAGGAAGAGAAGGACCTTCTATCCAGCTTGGTGCTATGGCAGGAAAGGGTATTTCCAGAGCTCTTGATAGAGGAAAAACAGAGGAAAAGTTCTTGCTCACTTGTGGTGCAAGTGCAGGATTATCAGCAGCCTTCCATGCACCACTGGCAGGCGTCATGTTTTCACTGGAAGAAGTACATAAAAACTTTTCAGTGTCTGTTTTGATTTCTGTAATGACAGCATCTCTAACAGCGGACTATATATCAGCTAATTTTCTAGGAGTGGAATCAGTATTCCAGTTTGACATTGGAAATGTGTTACCACAGAGTTATTATTGGTTGATACTGATTCTAGGTGTTGTGCTTGGAGTTATGGGGGCATTTTATAATTGGTTTACCTTATTTGTTCAGTCTCTGTATAAAAAGATTCCCAAAATAGGTACATTTGGAAAAATATTGATTCCATTTTTAATGGCTGGTATTTTGGGTCTTTTGATGCCTGAAGTGCTGGGAAGTGGGCATAATCTGGTGGAAGCACTTACAAGCCATGAATATCTGCTGGGAATGGTAGCTTTGATTTTTGTCATCCGTTTTGTATTTTCGGCTGTCAGTTTTGGGTCTGGTGCTCCAGGAGGAATATTTTTTCCACTACTTGTTTTAGGAGCCTTTATTGGGGGCATGTTCGGAATGGTAGGTGTACAGTTTTTTGGAATGAACCTAGACTATGTCAATAATTTTGTACTTCTGGCTATGGCAGGGTATTTTACTGCCATTGTACGTGCGCCTTTGACTGGAATTATATTGATTTTTGAAATGACAGGTTCTGTTAGTCAGATGCTTTCCCTATCCGTTATTTCAATTGTAGCATATATTGTGGCTACACTTCTGAAATCTAAGCCGATTTATGAAAGTCTTCTGGAGAGATTACTTGAGAACAATGGAGAACCTGTTCATAGAGAGAGGGGAGAGAAAATACTAGATCAGTTTTCTGTTATGTTTGGTTCTCCTGTTGCCAACAAAGCAATTCAGGATATTCAATGGCCAGAAAATTGTCTTTTGGTAGCCATTCAAAGAGGAGGAGAAGAAATTATTCCAAAAGGAAAAACAATTCTCAAGGCAAGTGATATAATTGTGACCATGACAGATGAGAGAGACAGTGGCGTTGTGTATGATAAAATGAAAAAACTCTGCAAAGAAAATACATCCTATATTGTCTAGGGATAATAGGATATAAAAAGTATGTTACTGTGTTAAGAAAAATTAGTAAATAATGTGTGTAGAATGTGTTCTGGACAATTCTAAGAGTGACAACAACTATACTTTTGGATGGAGGCTAAATTATGATAGTAAGTGTAAGTAGAAGAACTGATATACCTGCTTTTTATAGTAAGTGGTTTTTTAACAGACTTAAAGAGGGTTTTGTGTATGTTGTTAATCCGATGAATTCAAAACAAGTCAGTAAGATAGAGTTAAATCCGCATACTGTTGATTGCTTTGTATTTTGGACCAAAGATGCAACTCCAATGATATGTGATTTGAATAAATTAAAAGACTACAAATATTATTTTCACTATACTATAACTCCATATGGTAAAGATGTAGAAACACGAATTTTGGATAAAAAGAAGATAATAGAGTCATTTAAAGAATTGTCTAGAAGCATAGGAAAAGAAAGAGTAATTTTGAGATATGACCCAATTTTTCTAAGTGAAAAGTATAACTTAGATTATCATATAAAAGCATTTGATAGATTATGTAGCCAACTTAATGGATTTACAGAAAAATGTATAATAAGTTTTATAGATTTATACAAGAAAACAAAATTTAATACAAAATCATTACATATAAAACCTATACAAATTAAAGAAATAGAAATGTTGTCGAAGGAACTTTTTAGAATATCTCATAAGTATAATATAACACTTGAAATATGCTGTGATGAATATAATTTAAGTAAGTTTGGCATTGGAAACAGTAAGTGTATTGATGATAAGTTAATATCAAAGATTATAGGTAGTGAAGTGAAAGTCAAAAAGGATGATACACAAAGGGACATTTGTGGATGTATTAAGAGTGTTGACATAGGACAGTACAATACTTGTAGACATTATTGTTTATATTGTTATGCTAATTTTAATTATACACAAGTAGAAAAAAATTGTAGACTATACAATGAAGAGAATAGAGTACTTGTGGGTGCTATAAGAGAAGATGCAAAAATAACTGTTAGAGATATGAAGACTATTAAAATAGATAAAGACAATAATAATCAGATTAGTATATTTGATTAAAAGTAAACATAAAATGGGGACTATTTTAATATGTAAAAAAATATAGAAAAAAGTAAATGTAAAATAAACACTATTTTAATGTGTTAAAAAATATAGAAAATTGTAATAGTAAAATAAGTATAAATAGATACTTTCTATAAGATAGGAATCACTACAATATGTCAATTTGACCAAAATCTTGATATATTGAAAATATAGATAGATTGGTGAAAAGGAGGTATATTTTGAATTTATTAAAGAAATATCCTATACCTATTGCAAGTTTGATTCTATCAATATTTGCTCTAGGCAACTTATTACAATCCTATAGTGAATCATTACATAATGTAATTGGATTTATAGGATTTACTTTATATGCAATTTATATAGTTAAAATAATATTGCTTAGAAAAAGTGTAAAAGAACAACTAGAAAATCCCTTAGTTTTAAGTACATTTCCAACTATAACAATGGCTACAATGATATTTGCTATATATGTAAAACCTTTATCTCCAGAATTAGGTATTGTAATTTGGGGTATAGGAATTGTGGGACATATGGTATTAGTAGTATTGTTTAGTAAGAAGTTTTTAGTTAATTTTTCAATAAAGACAGTATTTCCATCTTGGTATATAGTTTATGTTGGAGTAGTTACAGCTAGTGTGACAGCACCAGTATTTAATCAACTTTTAATTGGTAAAATTGCTTTTTGGATAGGGTTTATATCTTATATAGTTCTTATACCAATAGTTTTAAAGAGAGTATGGATAATCAAGGAGATGCCTGAACCATCTTTACCGACTTTAGCCATATTAGCCGCACCAGGCTCATTATTATTGTCTGGTTACATCAATTCTTTTTCAAATAAAAATAGTGTTATATTATACTTATTATTTGTATCGTCAATTGTATTTTACATTGTAGTTTTGGGATACTTACCAAAATTATTAAGATTACCTTTTTATCCAAGCTTTGCTGCATTTACATTTCCTATGGCAATAAGCGAAACTAGTATAAAATTAATGAATGGGTATCTAGTCAAATCTGGAAGTTCTGTAAGTTGGATTGCATATGCGTCAAAATTAGAAGAAATAATAGCTACTATTATGGTTTTATATGTGTTGATTTTATTTCTTGTACTCGATAACCAAGAGGATGAAGGATTGATATGTGAACCCTTTTTATTATGGTAAAAAGCGTCACAGATTTCACAGTTTGAATTGATACTCCATAAAGATAGTAATTGGATAATTTATCTCACGTTGATTAGGTTGCTTGTATATTTTATTTTATTATTTATAATATCATTATAAAATTGCTGTTTTTTATCAATATATTCTATACTATCATTTAATTTCTGCAACTGTCTAAGTAACATATCTTTCTTAGCTTCTAATATTTTTTTCCTTTCTGGAATTGAGGACTGACCCATTAAGCATAATGATACATAATGTTTCATTTCTTTGATACTCATGCCACAGTTTTTTAAGCATGATAAACTTTTTATCCATTCTATATCTCTTTCATCAAAAGTCCTATAATTGCGGCTATCTCTTTTGACATTGGGAATAAGTCCCTCATTACAATAAAATTTTAATGTTTCATAAGTTAGATTGGTTTGTTTACATACTTCTTTCATAGAATACATAAGAGTTCCTCCAAACATATTTAAATTTTTTTAAAATTAGGTATTGACCGGTAGTAACAACCGGCTTGTATAATTCTATTGTATCCCAAAAATGTACAATGTCAAGGAGGAATAAATAATGGAATATGTTGAATTAAGTAATGGCGTGAAAATACCAAAATTAGGTTTTGGAGTATTTCAGATAACAAAAGAGGAATGTGAAAAGTGCGTGTTAGAGGCAATCAGTGTTGGTTATAGACATATTGATACCGCTCAATCTTATTTTAATGAAGAAGAAGTAGGAAATGCAATCAGCAAATGTGGTCTGAAAAGAGAAGAATTATTCATTACTACAAAAGTATGGATTGATAATTATGGTTATGAGAAAACGAAGCAGTCCATTTTACAATCTATGAGAAAGATGAAAGTAGACTATATAGATTTAGTTTTATTGCACCAACCATTCAGTGATTATTATGGTGCTTATCATGCACTAGAAGATTTATACGAAGCTGGAAAAATCAGAGCAATAGGCGTTAGTAACTTTTCACCAGATAGGTTAGCGGACATAGCGTCTTTCAACAAGATTGCACCACATGTAAATCAAGTTGAAACAAACCCATTTAACCAACAAGTAAAAGCACAAGAAAACATGGTAAAAAGAAGTGTACAAATAGAAGCATGGGCACCATTTGGAGAAGGAAAAAGCAATATGTTTCAGAATCCTGTTTTAAAAGAAATTGCAGATAAACATGATAAATCCATTGCACAAGTTATTTTAAGGTGGCTTATGCAAAGAGATATTGTTGCATTAGCTAAATCCACTCATATCGAACGTATGAAAGAGAATTTTGAAATCTTTGATTTTCAGCTTTCAGATGAGGATATGTGTAAGGTCGCTATGTTAGATACAAACACAAGTTTATTTTTCAATCATCAGACACCAGAAACAGTTGATATGTTTGTAAATATGATTGAAGAACGAAAAGGAAAAATATAAAAATTACAAGGAAGAGAAGAGAATGAAAAAAACAGTTACGATTTTTCTAGGTTTAATGCTTATGTTTATTATGACAGCCTGTGGAGCGTCTGATTCAGAAAATAAAGAAAACAATAATGTCTCAAAGCAAACATTTCAAAATGAACAAGGACAACAGGAGGATTTAGGAAAAACATTAGTAGTTTATTTCTCCATGCCAGAAACTACTGACCCCAAAAATATGACAGAAGAGGAAGCAAATAGTATAGTTGTCATTGATGGCGAAGTAATAGGAAATACTCAATATGTAGCAAATGTCATTCAAGAAAGTACAGAAGCAGATATATTTCGCATAGAACCTAAAACACAATATCCGACTGAACACGATGTTCTGGTGGAAGTGGCAAAAAAAGAGCAATCTGATAACATAAGACCAGAACTAAAAAATCATATCGACGATATAAGCCAATATAACACAATCTTTATTGGTTATCCTACTTGGTGGAGCGATATACCAATGATTTTATACTCATTTTTAGACGAGTACGACTTTTCTGGAAAAACGATTATTCCTTTCAATACTCATGGTGGTAGTGGATTTGCAGATACTATAAATACAATTTCTGAGCTTGAACCTAAAGCAACAGTTTTAAAAGATGGATTTACCGTTTCTAGAAATGATGTTGAAGAGGCAAAGAACGATATTGTATCATGGCTGAATGGTTTAAAGTTAGAGTAGATAAAAAAGAAAATCTTTATGAAGGTGTTAATGGATAATAAGATTCAAAAATCAATTGTTGAAAAATCTGTGAACAGAGAGTTAGAGATAATATCTTGTATCAGCATGTTATCTTTCTTACTATTATAAAGATAAGTTTATCATTTAAAAATCTGGCAGACAAAAATCTGTCAGATTTTTTAATTTGTATAAATTTGGGTAAGTACGAAGATATGGGTTTGATGTTATATATAAAAATTATTAAAACAGGATAAAGAACTTAGATAAAGAATTATTATATAATAACTAAATTTATTTAACATAATTAACTTTAATTTTATATAGTTACAAATATGTAGTTACAAAAAAGTATCCAATTGTGATGTATTTATAAAACTGATATAGTAGTTATATAAAACCTTAGAAATATTTTAAAACCAAAATATATATTAAAAACCTTAAATTAGTAAATATCAACACATTTATAAATGAAATAAAAGCATGTCTTAATAATTAATAAAAAGAAAGAGGAGATAAAATGTACAATATAGATGATATGATATATGACTGTCCAGTAGAGGCATTATCAAGTATATTAGGTAAAAAATGGGTGGCTATAATAATATGGGAGTTACAAAAAGATAAAAAAAGATTTGGCGAATTACAAAGAATTATTCCAGAATGTAGTAAGAAAATGTTAACTCAACAATTAGATTTTTTAATTGAGCAAGGAATTATAATCAACAAAAAAAAGTCAGTTAATAATATTGTAGAATCAACATATTTTTTAAGTGAGTCAGGATTACTATTACTTCCTGTTATGGAAAAGATGATTATGTGGAGCAATAAGAATTTAAATTGTGATAAATAAGTTTTTAAATTTGCTTTTAAATTTACAGTGACTTAATTAAGCTATGAGTGAATATAAAAGTAAAAACAAAAAAGTACATAACTTTTTCTTTTAATAGTGGAAATAGAATAAGGAGGAATTTTAATTTGGAAAATGTAAATTTATTTGTAGTATTTATAGAAGGAATACTATCGTTTTTTTCACCATGTATATTACCAATACTACCTATTTATCTAAGTATACTGTCCAATAGTAGTGTGGAAAATTTAAAAGAGGGAAAAACGAATTTTATAAGAAGTTCTCTATTTAAAAATACTATCTTATTTACTCTAGGAATTTCGACAACCTTTTTTATACTAGGGTCATCAGTAAGAGTATTGAGTATGTTTTTTAATGAGAATAAAGATTTAATAATGTTTATAGGTGGGATTATAATTATTATCATGGGATTGTTTTACATGGGAATAATTAAATCTTCAATACTAAATAGAGAAAAAAGATTGAATGTAAAGTTTAAAGAAATGAAAGCAATAACAGCGTATTTACTTGGATTTACATTTAGTTTTGGGTGGACTCCTTGTATCGGACCAATATTAGCATCTGTATTAGTAATGGTTTCTAGTTCAACTAATCATTTGAATGCAAATCTTTTAATAGTAGTATATACTATTGGATTTATTTTGCCATTTATAATTACAGCTATGTTCTATAGTAAGCTATTTAAGACTATCGATAAAATAAAATCTAATATGGAAATTATTAAAAAGATAGGTGGGGCTATACTTATAATATCAGGAATATTAATGATGATAAATGGATTTGAAAGTGTGAGCAAGCACTTTAATATTCCACAAAAAAATAAAGTTGAAAATAATCAAAGTGTGAATCAAGGAGAGAATAAACAAGAAAATTCTAATGACAATACACAAGGGGAGTCTAGCAACAAAGACAATCAAAAAGAATCTAATGATGAAAATAGTGATAACGGCTCTAATGATGAAGAAAGAATAAAATCCATTGATTTTACTTTAACTGACCAATATGGTAAAACACACAAATTAAGTGATTATGAAGGTAAGGTTGTGTTCTTAAATTTTTGGGCTACATGGTGCCCTCCATGTAAAGAGGAAATGCCTCATATAGAGCAGTTGTATAAAGAGTATAAGAAAAATAATGAAGATGTAGTAATTTTAGGGGTAGCATCACCAAATTTAGGAAGAGAAGGTTCAAGAGAACATGTAATTAGCTTTTTAAAAGATGAAGGATATACTTTTCCTGTTGCACTTGATGAAGATGGAGAACTAGCATATCAATATGGAATTAATGCTTTTCCAACTACATTTATAATTGATAAAGAAGGATATGTAACTCAGTACATTCCAGGAGCAATGAATAAAGAGACCATGAAGTCTTTCATTGAAAATCAGAAAAATAAAAAATATTAAGTATAAGGTTACAAAAAAGTACCTAATTGTATCACCTAGAAAACCTTGTTATAGTAAGAGTATAAATAACGAAGGAAAGGGTTGAAAATTATATGAAAAAAACATTTGATGCAATAATAATAGGATTTGGAAAAGGCGGAAAAACATTAGCAGGAGATTTGGCTAATAGAGGATTAAAAGTAGCTTTAGTAGAAAAATCAAATAAAATGTATGGAGGAACATGTATAAATGTAGCATGTATTCCAACTAAAAGCTTAGAAAATTCAGCAAACAATATAAGAAATATAAACTCTTGGAATGATGCACAAATCGAATATGAAAAAGCTATAGATAAAAAAGAAATTTTAATTACAAAGCTGAGAGAAGCTAACTATAATAAGTTAAATTCAAATGATAATGTAACTGTATTTACAGGAATGGGTACTTTTATTGATGAAAATACAGTAGAAGTAAAAACTGAAAATGAAGTTTATGAATTAGTATCAGATAAGATATTTATCAATACTGGCTCAAAATCATTTATACCTAATATTAAAGGTATCGAAAATAATAAAATAGTATATAATAGTGAATCTCTTATGAACTTGAGAACTCTACCTAAAAAAATGACAATTATAGGTGCTGGGTTTATAGGTTTAGAATTTGCAGGTATCTATAGTTCATTTGGAACAGAAGTCACAATATTAAATTCAAATAATGGAATTTTACCAAATGAAGATATTGAGGATTCAGAAGAAATAATAAAATTACTTGAAAAGAGAAATGTAAAAATTATAAATAATACAAATGTAAAAGAGATTAAGGAAGTTTCTAATTTAGCTACAGTAGAATATGAGATAAATAGTGAATTAAAGGAAATAACAAGTGATATAATACTTGTAGCTACAGGTAGAAAGGCAAATACTGAAGGTTTAGGACTTGAAAATGCAGGTATAGAATTAAATGAAAGAGGATTTATTAAAGTATCAGATACCCTTAAGACTAATAAAGAACACATATGGGCTATAGGAGATATAAATGGAGGACCTCAATTTACTTATATATCACTAGATGACTATCGTATAATAATCAATCAATTATTTGGAAATAAGACTAGAACAACTAGTAATAGAAAAAATATACCAAATGCTATATTTATAAGTCCAGCATTTTCAAGAGTTGGTCTTAATGTTAAACAAGCAAAGGAAAAAGGATATGATGTATTAGTAGCAAAGATGCCAGTTGATGCAATTCCAAGAGCTAAACAAATTGGAAAGACAGATGGATTTATAAAAATCGTAATAGATAAAAATTCCAATAAGATACTTGGTGCTAGCATGATATGTGAAGATTCTAGTGAGATTATACATTTAATTCAGTTAGCAGTAGATTTAGAAGTAGAATACACATATTTAAGAGACCGTGTTTATGCACATCCAACTATGACAGAGGCTCTTAATGATGTTTTATCTCCTAATATGATAAAGGAAGTATAGAATAAGTCTAATATATAAATAAAGCCTAAAATTATCATTATAAATAAATTTTAAAGAAAGGATACTATGAGAATTTACTAATAGTATTCTTTTTTTACATTATAAAGTATAAATATAGTGTGAAAGTTATTATTTTGTATTATAAGAGAGCATTAAAAGGTATAATCTAAATATTGAGTAATATAAATGGATAAGATAATATTAGCAAACTTAATATCAAGGTGGTGAAATATTCTATGAATAAAATATCTAAAAGGGGATTTGATGAGAGTGACAAACGTTGGTTTTCAAGGAAAGAACTTATAAGACTTGTAAGAGCTCAAGAAGAAATAGAATGGTTAATAAATAGAGATTATAAAATAGACCCTGTTGTAACTTTTGTGGGAGATAGATATCAGTTTTCAATAAGACAAAGAGATGCACTGAAAAGAGCAGTATGTACTGATGAAAAAAATAGAATAAGACAATCAAAGATACTTTCCTTAGATAAAATAAATGAAGGAATTATATACATAGATGGCTTTAATTTAATAATAGCTCTAGAAGTAGCATTATCTGGAGGAACTCTAGTCATAGGTAGAGATGGAAATATAAGAGATTTAGCAGGTCTTAGAGGAACATATAAAATTATAGATAAAACAGAAGAAGCTTTAAATTTAATAGGAAAGTTTCTTAATAAATATAAAGCTCCAAAAATTAAATTTTACTTAGATGCACCAGTTTCTAATTCTGGAAATCTAAGGTATAAGATATTAGAGCATGCCAAGGAATGGAAAATTGAAACAGAAGTAGAGCTAGTAAAAAATGCAGATGTTATATTAGAAAAACTGGATAGAGTAGTTAGTAGTGATGCTGTTATAGTTGATAAATGTATAAGCTATTTTAATGTAGCTAGAAGTATAATTGAAGAATACATTAAAGACTGCAATATTGTAAATTTAAATGGATAATAACCTTTAATTATACAGAGTAAGTTTAAAAATAGAAGAACGAATATATATCGAATTTCATAAAGTATTGTAAAAAGACATATGAGAGGATGGGTATGTGTGAAGCTATTTAAAATAAACATTAAAAAGTACAGAGCACCTATATATAAATATGCTTTAGTAAATGTAAATTTGAGGTCTGCTAAATCTACAAGTTCAAGTATTATAACTGTAATACCTCAAGGTTCTAAATTAGAGGTTCTAGATGAAGAAGACGATTGGATTAAAGTAATTTATAATTTTCAAGAAGGGTATGTATACAAGGATTTAATATCAGTAAGTGAATATGCTTGGAGTAATTTAAATTTAAGAGAAGATAAGTCTACAACTTCTAATATAATTACAGTAATTCCTGAAAAGTCTAGAGTCGAAGTTCTACAGGTAGATGGTGATTGGAGTAAAGTTGTATATGACGATAAAACAGGATATGTTTTTAATTATTTCTTGTCAAATGATGGAAATAAACCTAATGAATTAGACTATAAGTATTTTTATACTGATATGACTAAATTTGTTAATGAAAATAATATTAAAAGTACTAGTGACTATCTAATTACCACAGACCTTAAAAATAAATACACTTATATTTTTAAGAAAGATAATGGTGGCTGGGGGCAATTATATAAATGGGAATGTACTATAGGTAAACCTGAAACTCCAACTATAACAGGGATTTTTTATATAAGTGGTAGAAAACCTTCTTTTGGGACTGATGAGTATTCAGTTAAGTATGCCACTCGTATTAAAGGAGGGTATTATTATCATTCTGTGTTATATAATTCAACTGGAAGTTATATAATAGATGCTAGACTTGGTGAAGCTCTTAGTCATGGATGTATAAGACTAAGTACAGAAAATGCTAAGTGGATATATGATAATATACCTGACACGACAACAGTTATAATTCATTAAAAATATTATTTATTAGTTTTAAGGAGTTTAAAATAAAATTAAAGATAAGAATTTAAATAATAAGAGAGTGTCAATAATTAAATAAAAATATTTTGAGACACTCCCTTATAAATATACATAATTAATTTATAAGTATTATTATACTAAGAGATTTTCTTAAATAATTCTATAATTTTGTCTTTATCAAAGAAAACAGGATTGGCTCCAGCACAAGCATCTTTCATAGAATTTTCAGCAAGCAATTCAAAATTAGGATTATCAACACCAACATCTTTTAAAGATCTTGGTATTCCTACCTCTTCTGAAAGAGCCTTTATTTTATCTATTACAAAATCAACACATTCTTTATCTGATTTGTCATGTATATTCATTCCAATAATTTCAGCTATTGGACGGAATTTAGAAGGTGCAGATTTAGCATTTTCTTCTTCAACTATTGGTAGTAACATAGCATTACATACTCCATGAGGTAAATCATATAAACCTCCTAATTGATGAGCCATGGCATGGACATTTCCAAGACCTGCATTACTAAATGCAATTCCATTTAAAAAACAAGCATAACACATTTGTTCTCTAGCATCTATATCATTACCATCTTTAACAGCTCTAGGAAGATATTCAAATATCTGTTTTATAGAATATAGTGCAGTTGAATCTGTAACATCATAAGCTCCATTAGCCACCACAGCTTCTATAGCATGAGTAAGTGCATCCATACCAGTGGCTGCTGTTAAGTTAGCTGGCTTACTAATCATTAATTCTGGGTCATTTACTGTCATTGTAGCTAGTGCATTTGTATCAACCATTATCATTTTTACATGTCTATCTTCATCTGTTATAACATAATTTATTGTAACTTCAGCTGATGTACCAGCAGTAGTAGTTATTGCAACTATAGGAAGACATTTTTTTGAAGTTTTATTTACACCTTCATAATCTCTAATGTCTCCTCCATTGGTAGCTAATATAGAAATAGCTTTGCCACAATCTTGTGGAGAACCACCTCCTATAGTTATAACAAAGTCGCAATTTTCTGATTTTAGTATTTTAAGACCATTGTTAACATTAGTTACAGTTGGATTTGGTTTAACTTCATCATAAACAGCAAAGGTTACACCTATTTGAGATAACATATCTGTTACTTTTTTTACAGTACCATTTGAAGTTAGAAATTTATCGCTAACGATAAATGCTTTTTTAGTGCCTAAGGATTTAATTGAATCTTTAGCTTCACTAAGACACCCTTTTCCAAGTAAGTTTATTGGTGGTACATAATAGATACTCATAGTTAAAATCTCCTTTTTTGAATTAATTTTTATGTAAAATATACATACCTATAATAGTCTTATACTAATTCACATATTATATATTGGTTTTGAGGTTAAAATATATATTGTGAGTTTTTATATAAGAACTAAGTTCGTAATTACGATTATGATTAGAATTTAACATAGTATTTTTATCATGTCAATAAAAATATTAAAAATAAAAAAGAGCATAAAAAAACAAAGTTACTGTAATTAAGTCAGCAACTTTGTTTTTATCAATCTAATTTATTATAATATCTTCATTACGTTCTTCCATCATAGATTGAATATTTTTTTGTGCATTTAAAAGTAATTTTTTTATCAATTCTATTTTTTCTTCACTAGACCTAAAAAGTGGAAGTGTTACACTAACAGCGGCTCTTATACATCCATTTTTTCTTATTGGTACAGCAAGGCATTTTAGATATTCCATTGATTCTTCACATTCTGAAGCTATTTGAGTTTCACGAACTTCAAGAAGCTGGTCATATAAAATATCAAAGTCAGTAATTGATTTTTTTGTAAATCCTTTTAACCCATCTGGATATAAACTTATTAGTTTTTCCTTATCAAAATCACATAAAAGTGCTTTTCCAAGACCTGTACAATTAGCAGGTATCTTTTTACCAACATAAGAAATAAGTCTAATTGGCTCTGGAGAGTCAACTTTTCCAATATAAAGAACTTCGTTATTGTCAAGTATACCAAGTTGACAAGTTTCAGAACAAGAATTAACTATATTAGTCATTTCGTCAATTATGTAGTTAAAAATAGTTCTTTTTTCAAAAAACGAAGACCCTAATGTGTAAGAACGTATACCTATGGAATATTTAGACGTATTTTTATCAATAGTAATGTATTTTCTAGCATTAAGTGTATGGACTATAGGAAAGATGCTACTTTTTGGAGCATTGATAGCATCTGCTATTTCTGTAAGAGTATATCCATTCTCAGATTCAGCTAATGCTTCTAAAATATCTAATATCCTAGCTGTTGGGCGATGATTATCTGAAGTCATAAATTTCCCCCTATCTTTGTTAATTTAAAGTGTTAGAATATGTTGATTTTAGCATAATGTATGATAATTTACAATGTAGAAATAAAATATATGACTGTATATACAAATAAGCTTTAATTGTAAATATTTGTAGATGATTTTTTTTTATGAAAATTTATATTGAAAACTTGAAATAATTTCCAAAATATACCTGAAGAAAGTGCACTGTATTTAGCTATATAATTTAAGATAAGACAATAATAACCGTATTTTATATATAAATATCGAAATATTATGAATTTAAATTATATAAATTGTGATATATAGATGTGAATTGAGAAAAATTACTTTTTATATTTTGCGTATAATGAAGATAATTGATAACTATTGATATATTATCAGATAATTTGAAAAAATTTTGACAAAAATTTATTTTTTTTATTGACTCATAATTAGGAAAATGCTATCATTAATTCAAAGATTCGTAAATAAAAACTTAGTTCTTAAATACGAACCGAAACGGCCGTTAAAATTAAAGCTAAAAAAATTTAATAAGAGTAATTAAATATCATGTTTTAGGAGGAGTAACTTTATGATAATGGATTTTATTAAAAAAATTCCGGCAGGTATGATGATAGTTCCAATGTTTATAGCAGCTTTCATTAATACATTTTGCCCAGATATTGTACAAATAGGTTCATTTACAACAGCAGTATTCTCAAGTGTTGGCTCTGCAACGATAATAGGGGTTCAACTAGTATGTCTTGGAACTCAGCTTCAATTTAAAGAAATGCCAAAAGTATTAAAAAGAGGAGGCATACTTCTTGGCTCTAAATTTGCTATAGGTGCTTTAATAGGTATCCTTATAGGAAAATTATTTGGAATGGATGGAGTATTAGGTCTTACAACTTTGGCAGTTATAAGTGCAGTTACAAATAGTAATGGTAGTATATATCTCTCATTAATGACTTCATATGGAGATGAAACAGATTGTGCAACTATGAGTTTACTTACTTTGAACGATGGGCCATTTTTTACATTGATAGCTCTTGGAACTTCAGGACTTGCAAATGTTCCATTGATGTCATTATTGGCTGCAATTGTGCCAATACTTATTGGTATGATAATAGGTAATTTTGACAAAAAGATGAAAGAATTTTTAGAACCAGGATGTAATTTATTAGTACCTTTTGTAGGATTTGCACTTGGAAGTAGTATAAATCTTGCAAGTATATTAAAAGGAGGTCTATCTGGAGTATTGCTTGGATTAATATCTGTGTTTGTAGGAGGTATATTTATAGTATTCTGTGATAGATTTATAGGGAAACGTCCAGGGTATGCAGGATGGGCTGTAGCCACAACTGCAGGGAATGCAATTGCTGTTCCTGCTGCTGTTGCATTAGTTGACCCAACATGGCAGCCATATGTTGCAACAGCTACAACTCAAGTAGCAGCTGCAGTAGTTGTTACTGCGATATTAGTTCCTCTTATAACTAGCTGGTGGGCCAAGAAGCATGGATGTCCTAAATTCCCAAAACAAAAAGATGATGGGACAATAGTAGCCTGATGAATACAGATATATAATTACTAAGATGATTTTGTATATTAATAAAATTATATTATTTATAAAGGAGAACAAAGATAATGATAAATGCAGTGATAATTGATGAAAAAGATAATGTTGCAGTAGCTATTGAGGCAATATCTAAGAATAGTGAAATTAATTTTAAATTAAAAGATAAAACAATAAAGACAATAACAGCTTTAGATGATATAACTATTTATCATAAATTGGCTATAAAGGATATGGCTGAGGGAGATAAAGTTACTAAATATGGAGAACACATCGGAGAAGCTAATCAAGAAATAAAAATTGGTCAACATGTACATATTCACAATGTTAAAAGTGTTAGGGAAGATTTAGATAAACAAATTGTATCGAACATATAAAGTAACATTTATAATTCAAGCAAAGTAGTATTTAGTATTAAATGATTAAAGTATTTTGTGTTGAATGATTGAATAAGAAGGATTTTAGTTAGCTAATTAGCAATAAAAATAAAATTTATAGTACAAGAAAATCACATAAAGTATGATAAAGAGACTATTTTAGGAGGAAATCAATATGAAATTTTATGGATATAAAAGACCAGATGGAAGAGTTGGTATAAGAAATCACATATTAATATTACCTACAAGTGTGTGTGCATCAGATACAACGAGAATTATAGCCTCACAAGTTCAAGGGGCTGTTACTTTTAATAATCAAAATGGATGTTCTCAAGTAAGTTCAGACCAACAATTAACTATGGATGTTATGGCTGGATATGCAGCAAATCCTAATGTATATGGTGTGATAGTTGTATCTTTAGGTTGTGAAAATTGTCAAAATGACTTGGTAGTTGATGCAATAAAAGAGAGAACAAATAAACCAATAAAGACTCTTGTAATACAAGAAGAGCATGGAACTTTGAAAACTATAGAAAAAGCTGTTCGTTATGCTAGAGAAATGGCACAAGAAGCTTCTTTACTTAGAAAAGAAGAATTTCCAATATCTGAACTTATATTAGGGACTGAATGTGGAGGGTCTGACCCAACAAGTGGGCTAGCTGCTAATCCGCTAATAGGAGAATTAAGTGATAGACTTGTTGATTTAGGGTCTACTTCAATTTTAAGTGAAACTACTGAATTTATAGGAGCAGAACATATATTAGCTAGAAGAGCAGTAAATGAAGAGGTAAAAGAAAAAATACTACATATAGTACATAGATATGAAAATTCATTAAAATTAGTTGGAGAAGAAGTTAGAGAAGGAAATCCATCTCCTGGAAATATAGCTGGTGGGCTTACAAGCTTGGAAGAAAAATCACTAGGCTGTATACACAAAGGTGGGCACAGAGTAATAAGTGAAGTATATGATTATGCAAAGCAAATTGATAAGAAGGGTCTTGTAATAATGGATACACCAGGAAATGATGCTTCATCTGTTGCAGGTATGGTTGCCGGAGGAGCTCAAGTCGTAGTATTTAGTACAGGGAGAGGGACTCCATCAGGAAATCCAATAGCTCCAGTAATAAAAATAACTGGAAATAAAATAACTTTTGCAAATATGGAAGATAATATGGATTTTGATGCTAGTCCAGTTATATATGGACCACAGACAATGGAAGAATTGACAGATGATTTATTAAATCTAGTTGTAGATGTAGCAAATGGTAAGCAATCAAAAGCAGAATCACTGGGATATACTGAAATGGCAATAGCTAGAGTGTGTAATTATGTATAAAATATAGGACTTAAAAAGATATGAATTTAGAATTTTACTAAAGGGTGATAGTATGAAGTTTGTTAGTTTTAGTAGTATTGAAGATACATCTAAAAAGGTAGGAATTCTATCAAAGGATGAATTGTTTATTATCGATGTCAATTCCATAAGTCTTAGTAAATTTTTTATAGATGTAAATGATTTAATTCAAAGCGTATCTCAGGATGATATTATTAAGTTAAAAAATATTATAAGTGAAGAATCATTTAATGACTATAATGTTTTTAAAAGAGAAAAATGTACTATACATGTTCCTATAGAAAAGCCAATACATGACATTTTATGTGTAGGAGTAAACTATAAAAAACATCTTGAGGAAACTCAAACTCATTTTGATAGTAGCTTTGAAGAACCTGAGAAAACAGTATATTTTACAAAACGTGTGACAAAGGCAATAGGTCCAGAAGACGAGATAGATGCTCATTTTGATATAAATAATCAGTTGGATTATGAGGTTGAACTTGGAGTAGTAATAGGTAAAACAGGTGTTAATATAGAAAAAGAAGATGTAGAAGATTATATCTTTGGTTACACTGTGATAAATGATATTTCTGCTAGAAAGTTGCAAAAAGAACATGTTCAATGGTTTAGGGGAAAGGGATTAGATACATTTACATCTTTAGGGCCATGTATCTTACATAAAAGTGCAATTTCTTTTCCAGTAAAACTTAATGTATATAGTAGAGTAAATAATGAAGAAAGACAAAATTCTAATACAGAGTTATTCATATCAGATATCTCAGATATAATTTCAGAACTTTCAAAAGGGATGACTTTAGAGGCAGGAGATATTATAGCTACTGGAACACCTTCTGGAGTAGGGATGGGCTTTTCTCCTCCTCGATATATGAATAGTGGAGATGTAATTGAATGTGAGATTGAAAGTATTGGAATATTGAAAAATTATGTTAAGTAAATGTTTTATTATATATAATTTTAAAACATAGGCTATAAACATATTAAATGAACATATCAAAATAAATTTTAGGAGTTTAAATTATGAAAGCAGAATTTTTGACACCAGTTGTTACAATATTTGATGAAGACGGAAATTTAGATAGAGAAGGAAACAAAAAAGTATATGATTACCTTATAGATGGGGGAGTAGATGGTCTAGTTATAATGGGAAGTACTGGAGAGTTCTTCAATATGTCTATGGATATGCAAAAAGAACTTATAGATTTAGTAGTTAATCATGTCGATAAGAGAGTTAAAGTGTTTATAGGTACAAGTCGTATGTGTGCAGATGAGTCTATAGAACTTTCAAATTATGCACATAATAGTGGAGCAGATGGAGTTATGATAATAAGTCCTTATTATTTCTCACTTGATGATAATAGTATTGAACTTTTTTACAGTAAGATAGCTGAAAACACAGATGCAGAAATATACCTATATAATTATCCAGATAGAACTGGTTATGATTTAAGTCCAGAACTTACATTAAAGCTTGCAAGAAAGCATAAAAACATAGTTGGATATAAAGATACAGTAACTTTAATGGGACATACTAGAGATTTAATAAATACTATGAAAACAGAGTTCCCAAATTTTAAGATATATAGTGGATATGATGAAAATTTTATACACAACTTAATGTCTGGAGGAGCAGGATGTATAGGAGGATTATCAAATCTAATTCCAGAAGTATGTTCTAAATGGGCTGAAGCTTATAATAATAAAGATATGGACAAAGTTATTGAAATTCAAAAATATATTAATAAAGCAATGGATTTTTATTCAATAACAAATCCATTTATACCAGCAATGAAGAAAGCTATGAATATTAGAGGATTAGAAATAAGTGATTATGCAACTGCTCCATTTATAAAGCCAAATGAAAATCAAGTATGTAAAATTAAAGATTTGATGGATGAATTAAATATAAACTAGGAAGATAAAGAGGGTTTTAAATTGATTTTTATAGTCATTTTAAGCCCTCTTTTTGAGTGGATATATTAAATCAACCTTGCAAAGTAATTAACAATAAACTACAATTATCTTAATGAAAAATTAAATATAAATAATACTAGGGTACTATTTTAGTTTAATAGGGAAAGTGATGTAAATTCACTACAGCCCCCGCTACTGTATACGGATACAAAATCAAATCCACTGAGATTCATAGTAATTTTGGGAAGGTTGATGGAGGAAAAGCCGTGAGTCAGGAGACCTGCCCAGTATTACATAAATACAATTTAGGGTGGAGATTGTAGTTTATAATAAAATGAGATATCAATTCATTTTTTATAAAATTGATATAGAAGCTTCTCCTTGCTAATTTAGGAGAAGTTTTTTATTTTACTAAAAAGTTATATTTATAAAATTAATTTTAGTAAAATGTCTTTTTAAAGTATATGTAGCCACTCATAAAAAATAAAATAATGGAGTGAAAGTAATGAAATTTAAATCAAATGTTTTAAAGCAGTTTTTCTTAATTGTAATGGTAGTTTTTTTCGTAGGAGGTATTGTAGGTTGTAGCAAAAAAGATAACAACAATGAACAAGTTAATAGTGGTGAAAAACTAGAATTAAAATATGCAAGTGGGTTTAGTGTTGAGAATTTAGAAGATGGAATTAAAAAGGTTGTTGATGGAGATAATAGAGAACTAATTTTGATTCCTAAAAAGATAAAAATACCTGAAAAATACAAGAATGCAAATATAGTTAGAACACCTGTGGATAATGTATTGATAGCATCTACAACACAAGCTTGCTCTTTAAGGACGATAGGTGAGTTAGATAGTATAAAAGCAGTAACAACAGAAGAACAATATTGGACTATCAAAGAAATTAAAAATTTAATGAAAGATGGAAAGATACATTATGTTGGTTCAAATTTAGCACCAGACTATGAAAAAATAGTAGACTTAAATCCTGACTTGACTATAGTAAGTAGTGGTTTATCAGAAGCAGATACAAAATTTATAGATAAGTTAGAAGAATTGGGACTTAACTATGTTGTAGATAATGAATATAAAGAACAAAATCCATTTGGAAGAATGGAGTGGACAAGCTTAATAGCTGCATTTTATGATAAAGAGGATATAGCTACTAGTGAATTAGATAAAACAGTACAAAAAATAGAAGAAATTAGTAAAAAAATAAAAAATAAAAGTAAACCTAAAGTTGTATGGGCGTCTGTATATGAAGGTAATGCTTATATAGCACCTAAAAATTCATATGTAGATAATATGATAAACATGGCAGGTGGAATAAATGCTTGTGCCTCAATAGATTCAAATGAAGGGAGAGTAAGTATTGAGCAATTGCACGAAGTGGCAAAAGATGCAGATATATTTGTGTACTCATCAAGTTCAGATTATGCACCAAATTTAGAGTCTATAAAATCTAGTGCACCAGTGTTATCTGATTTAGATGTTGTGAAAAAAGGGAATTTATGGGTGTTTGCTCCAGATTATTATCAATCGGTGGATAGGACAGATGAATTAATAGTAGATTTGGTTGAAATGTTTCACCCAGGTACTACTGGTGAAAAAATTAAGCATTATGTAAATTATGATAAGTAATAGATAAGATTAAATTAACAAGTAAACTTTATAAATTTGAGTTAATGTAGTTTTTAATAAGAGGAGTATATAGATGGACTTTATCAATAAAAGCAGAATTAAAAATACTACTATATTTATAACCTTAATTGTAGGCATAATACTTACTTTTTTGATATGTGTAGCATTTGGTTCTGTAAAAATCGAATTTAAAGAAATAATAGATGTTGTATTAAGAGGAATAGATAGTACAGAACACTATAAAATAATCTATAATATAAGGATTCCTAGAGTTCTTGCAACTATGGTAGGAGGTGCTTGCTTAGCAGTATCTGGTATTTTACTACAGATATTTTTCAAAAACCCAATAGTTGAACCATATATCTTAGGTGTGTCTTCAGGTGCCACTTTATCAGTAGCACTGATGATTTTAGGCGGATATACATTAGGGTTTGAAAGTATAAATTCAATGAGTATATTTATAGCAGCCTTTGTAGGAGCTTTAATTGTAATGTCTATAGTTATTCTATTTGCCAGCAAAGTAAAAAATATAACAACGCTTTTGGTTATAGGAATTATGACTGGATATGTATGTAGTGGAATAACAAATATATTACAATCATTTGCAAATAATGAAAAATTAAAAGAATTTACTATGTGGTCTATGGGAAGTTTCTCAGGATTTACATGGGAAAAAGTAGAAATACTTATGTTAGTCAGCATATTAGGTCTTTTGATGACTATATTCATAATAAAACCTCTAAATGCTTTTTTACTAGGGGAAGAGTATGCAAAGAGTATTGGTGTAAATATAAAATTTTTTAGATTTTTGGTAGTATTTATATCTAGTATACTAGCAGCAATAGTATCAGCATTTGCAGGTCCTATAGGATTTATTGGTCTTGCAGTACCACAAATAGCAAAATTGATATTTAGAACATCAGACAATAGAGTATTGATACCAGTAGTAATTCTTTTAGGAAGTATAGTTACAGCTCTTTGTGATTTAGTATCCAGAGTAATTTTGTCGCCAATAGAACTACCAATAAGTGCAATAACTTCATTATTAGGTGCTCCAATTGTAATAATGTTATTGATGAAAAGGAAGGATAGGGCTTAGACATGTTGAGAACTAATAATTTAAGTGTTGGATATGATAAAAAAGTAGTTGTAAGTGACATAAACATAGAGGTAAAAAATGGAGAAATATTATGTCTTTTGGGAAGTAATGGTGCTGGTAAAACTACTATATTAAGGTCTCTATCTAAACTCATAACACCAATAAGAGGTGAAATATATTTAAATGATGCAGATATAAATCATATCTCCAGAAAGACATTATCTAAAAAGATGGCTTTAGTACTTACAAATAGATTATTAGGAGATTTAATGACTGTACAAGATGTAGTTAATATGGGAAGATACCCTTATACAGGATTTTTTGGAAATCTATCTAAAAAAGATTTAATAATGGTAGATGATTCATTAGAATCTGTAAATGCACTTCATTTAAAAAAAAGATATTTTGATGAACTTAGTGATGGTGAAAAACAAAAGGTATTGGTTGCAAGAGCATTAGTTCAAGAGCCAGAAATAATAATATTAGATGAACCTACAACTCATTTGGATATAAAGCATAGATTAGAACTTATGAATATACTAAAAAAACTAAGTAAGGAAAAATCAATATCAGTAATACTTTCATTACATGAAATAGATATAGCGCTAAAAAGTTGTGATAAGGTTGTTCTTGTGAAAAACAACAAGGTTATAGCGTATGGTCAGCCAGAAGATATGGTAGATGAAAATATGATAAATTCACTTTATGAATTAGAGGATAAAAATTTTAACAGTTTGTTAGGTGCAGTAGAAATTAGCAATAAATCAAAAAATGAAGTTTTTATAATTGGTGGAGGTGGCAAAGCAACACCAATCTACAGAGCTTTTACTAAAAGAGGTATAGGTATATATTCTGGCATAATACATGAAAATGATGTTGATTATGAAATTGGTAGGACTATGGGCATAAAGTTGTTTACAGAAAAGCCATTTGAGTCAATAAGTGATGAAAGTTTCGATTTGGCCATTAGAAATTTAAATAATTCTAAGATTATAATAGACACAGGATTTAGCGTAGGAGAAACAAATAAAAGAAATATAGACATTATAAAAGAGGCTTTAAAATTGGACAAAAAAGTTTATTCATTTAGAACTAAAAGTGAGAGTAATAAGTATTATAAGCATTTGAGTGATAATATAGAATATGTAGATAAAGTTTCTAAAATAGTGGATAGTATTGATAAAAATAATTTACTGTAAATTATAATTTATGGCATATTTAGGAATGATAAAATATATAAAAGAGTATCGTAAGTAGATTTTTAAAGTGCATTTTTAAAATCTCTAGATACTCTTTTTTAGAAATTGTTTATTTAGTGATACATTTTTTTACTATGTATTTTCAACTACACACTTAAATAAAAAAATAATACTTTATAGATAACCAATAGCCTCATCTCTAGTTAGAAAAAAGTGAATTCCTGTAGTTGATTCTTTCCATCTATTTTCATGAAAATCTTCAGCTACCACCATTTCTCCTACTCGATATATAAAATTTTCATCAGCATATGCACGAGCACTTTTAAAAGATTCTTTACCATCGATGCTTGTAATTGACAGTACTTTTGCTTTGTCACATCTACAAGCATTTGATGTAGCAGATACTCTTTTTGCATCACTTGGTATCAATAATTGTACCATTCTAAAATTAAAACATTTTTTATAAGCTACAAATGCACCTGTTTCAGGACAGTACAATTTAAAAAAACGAGTACTTTCATCTGATACTACTCCATCCAATGTAGCATATTCCAAATTAGAATTTTCTAAATTAGTTCCTCTAATATCTGAGTTAGATAAATCACAAAATCTAAAATTGGCACCGCCTAGGTCTGCATTTTTTAATATAGAATTTTTTAATGAACAATCTGAAAAATAAGAATTCTTAAAGCTAGAGTTTTCTAAATCTGCCTTTTCTAAATTTAAATTGATTAGGTCAGACCATGAAAAGTCAATATTACTTAAACAATATCCTCTTAAATCCATATTTTCTAATCTTACTTCTTTTAAATCTGCCTTTTCTCCATCATTATTATTTTTAAGCCACAAATAATGTTTATCAAGTATTTTTTCTAATTCTTGTTTAGAAACAGTTTTCATTAAAATCACCTTCACTAATTTATTTTTATATATTTAGTAGAAAAATAGTCATA
>NZ_JAGWCT010000029.1:0-44354 GCF_020657815.1 Clostridioides sp. ZZV15-6597
GGTCTATTAGCTCAGTCGGTAGAGCACCTGACTTTTAATCAGGGTGTCCCGCGTTCGAGTCGCGGATAGATCACCAATGGAGAGGTGTCCGAGTGGTTTAAGGAGCTGGTCTTGAAAACCAGTGACTTCGAAAGGGGCCGTGGGTTCGAATCCCACCCTCTCCGCCAAATGCCCAGATAGCTCAGTCGGTAGAGCAGGGGACTGAAAATCCCCGTGTCGGTGGTTCGATTCCGCCTCTGGGCACCAGAATATGGCGGTATAGCTTAGTTGGCTAGAGCGTTCGGTTCATACCCGAAAGGTCATAGGTTCGACTCCTATTACCGCTACCAAAATTTAATGTGGGCCATTAGCTCAGTTGGTTAGAGCGCCCGGCTCATAACCGGTAGGTCTGGGGTTCGAGTCCCTGATGGCCCACCACATTAAATTAAAGATCTATGGTGGGTATAGCTCAGTTGGTTAGAGCGCCAGATTGTGGCTCTGGAGGTCGTGAGTTCGACTCTCATTATCCACCCCAACTAATATGGTCTATTAGCTCAGTCGGTAGAGCACCTGACTTTTAATCAGGGTGTCCCGCGTTCGAGTCGCGGATAGATCACCAAAAAGGTGGCGACATAGCCAAGTGGTAAGGCAGTGGACTGCAACTCCTTGATCCCCAGTTCGAATCTGGGTGTCGCCTCCAATAAAATGCGCTCATAGCTCAACTGGATAGAGTGTCTGACTACGAATCAGAAGGTTAGGGGTTCGAGTCCCTTTGGGCGCACCATATAAACATCGAGGGATTATAGCTCAGCTGGGAGAGCACCTGCCTTACAAGCAGGGGGTCACAGGTTCGAGCCCTGTTAATCCCACCAGTGCAAACCTCTAGTAATTTTACTAGAGGTTTTATTTTTGATTAAAAAAGATTTATATTTAGGAGGTAAAAAATTTGTATATAATTATAGGAAATGAAATAGTTGATAGTGAAGAACTTAAAATAATCATAGATAAAAATAGTAAATTCAAAGTTGAAAAGGATTTAAGTAAAAGTACAAAAAGAGAGGATGTAATAGCTTATCAATTAAGTATAAATTTGGATTACTTAGATACTATTATAAGTGAACAAGATGAGTATATGACTTTATCTGATGAGGAAAAGTTTGATGAGTATATGACTTTATCTGATGAACTTGCACTAGATTTAGAAGAACTTATGCCAAAGTACACAATAATAAATGCTAGAGCATATAAATTAGATGAGGTAGAAGGAGTAGTAAAAATAATACTAGTTATAGCATATGCAGATTTAGGTCATCTAAAACTTTCTGATGTAATAAAACGTTTGTTAAGACAGATAGATTAAGATATGAACTATATTGAGAAAAGTATGTGAAATATTACGTAAAGATGAAAATAATTATGTAAACAGAGAAAAAAATAGTATAAAATAATATCAATTGTAGAAATTTTCACACAAGTTTGTCTGAAATTCCATAAAAAATCCCTTAATTTTAGTGAGGTAAATTGAGTTTAGACAGTCTAAAAGTTATATATATTTATAAATTTATCTTATTAATTAAGGAACTTGCTTAAACATCTTCAAAAATAAAGTATTTTAGTCTATAATCTTTAATATTACACAAACAATAAAGGAGAAGAATAGAGTATGCTTAAAAAGTTTAATAAAATACTAGTAGCTAATAGAGGCGAAATAGCTATAAGAATATTTAGAGCCTGTTCAGAATTGGGGATAAAAAGTGTTGGTATATATAGTAAAGAAGATAAATATGGATTATTTAGAACAAAAGCAGATGAATCGTATTTAATAGGGGAAGGCAAAGGTCCAATAGATGCATACCTAGATATGGATGGAATAATAGACTTAGCAAAGAGAAAAAAAGTTGACGCTATACATCCAGGATATGGTTTTCTAGCAGAAAATGCAGAATTTGCTCGCAAATGTGAAGAAAATGGAATTACTTTTATAGGCCCATCATCTAAAGTAATGAATATGATGGGGGATAAGATAAACTCTAAAAAAATTGCAAAAGAAGTTAATGTTCAAACTATACCAGGAGTGGAAAAAGCAATAAGAAGTACTGAAGAAGCAAAAGAAGTTGCAAACAAAATAGGTTATCCTGTTATGATAAAAGCATCTAATGGTGGTGGCGGTAGAGGTATGAGAATCGTACATCATGAAAAAGATTTAGAGCTTGAATATGAAACTGCTTGTAGTGAATCAAGAAAAGCTTTTGGTGAAGATATTATATTCATAGAAAAATATATAGCTGATCCAAAGCATATAGAAGTTCAAATATTAGGGGATAACTATGGAAATATAGTTCATTTATACGAAAGAGATTGTTCTGTTCAAAGAAGACATCAAAAGATAATAGAATATGCACCAGCATTTTCATTAGATGAAAAAGTAAGAAAAGAAATATGTGATGATGCAGTCAAGTTATCAAAATATGTAGGATATTCTAATGCAGGGACACTAGAATTCTTAGTAGATGCAAATGGTGGTCATTATTTTATAGAAATGAATACAAGAGTACAAGTTGAGCATACTGTAACAGAAATGGTTACAGGAATAGATATAGTTCAAAGTCAAATATTAATAGCTCAAGGATACAGTTTAGATAGTGAAGAAATAAATATAAAATCACAAGATGATGTTGAAATAAGAGGATATTCTATCCAATGTAGAATAACTACAGAAGACCCTAAAAATAGATTTATGCCAGACACAGGTAAAATTCAAGTTTATAGAACTGGTTCAGGATTTGGTATAAGACTAGATGGTGGAAATGGATTTACAGGAGCAAACATAAGTCCTCACTATGATAGTTTATTGGTTAAGACAATATCTTGGGATAGAACATTCCAAGGTGCAATAAATAAAACTATAAGATCTATAAAAGAGCTTAGAGTTAGAGGTGTTAAGACTAACGTAGGATTTTTAGTTAATGTTTTAAATAATCCTATATTCTCAAATGGTAAATGTAGTACTAAATTTATAGATGAAAATCCAGATTTATTTGAAATAACAGAAAGTAAAGATAGAGGAACAAAATTACTTCAATTTATAGGTGATGTAATTGTAAATGATAACGCTTGTCAAGAAAAACCATTATTTGATGCGTTACATGAACCAAGAATGAATAAAGATGGTTCAAAGGCAGAAGGAAGTAAGATACTTTTTGATAAGTTAGGTAAATCTGCATATATAGAAAAAATAAAAAATGATAAAAAACTATTATTAACAGATACAACAATGAGAGATGCACATCAATCATTATTGGCAACAAGATTAAGAACATATGACTTACTAAAAGCTGCTAAACCAACAGAAAAATATCAAAAAGATTTATTCTCACTTGAAATGTGGGGTGGAGCTACTTATGATGTTGCATATAGATTCTTAAAAGAGTCACCTTGGCGTAGATTACAAAAACTAAGAGAAGAAATACCAAGTATAATGTTCCAAATGTTGCTTAGAGCATCAAATGGAGTTGGATATAAAAACTATCCAGATAATGTAATAGAAGAATTTACAAAAGAGTCTGCTAAACAAGGAATAGATGTATTTAGAATATTCGACTCATTAAACTGGGTTGAAAATATGAAACCATCTATTAATACAGCTCTAGAAACTGGAAAAATAGTTGAAGCAACTATGTGTTATACAGGTGATATATTAGATAAGACTAAAACTAAATATGACTTAGAATATTATATTAAGATGGCAAAAGAGTTAGAAAGTTTAGGAGCAGATATAATAGCAATAAAAGATATGTCAGGACTTCTTAAACCATACTCTGCTTACACATTAGTCAAAGAACTAAAGAAAAATGTAAAAGCACCAATACATTTACACACTCATGATACAAGTGGAAATGGTGTGGCAACTTGTTTGATGGCATCAGAAGCTGGTGTAGATATAATTGACGCTGCATTAGAATCTATGGCAGGGCTTACAAGTCAACCATCGCTTAATGCAATAGTAGAAGCTCTTAAAAATACAGAAAGAGATACAGGTATAGATTTATTTGGATATGATGAGTTAGGAAAATACTATAAGGATTTAAGAAAAGTTTATAACAAATTTGAAAGTGACTTAACTAACTCTTGTGCAGAAATATATAATTTTGAAATACCAGGAGGTCAATATACAAACTTAAAACCTCAAGCTGATAGTTTAGGATTAGTTAATAGATTTGATGAAGTTAAAGAAAAATATAAAGAAGCTAATGAAGTTGTAGGAGATATAATAAAAGTAACACCATCTTCAAAAGTTGTAGGAGATTTAGCTATCTTTATGACTAAAAATAAATTAGATAAAGATAATATAATAGAAGAAGGTAAAAACTTATCATTCCCAGATTCTGTTGTAGACTACTGTAAAGGTATGATTGGTCAACCAGAAGGTGGTGTACCAAAAGATTTACAAGAAATAGTTTTAAAAGGTGAAGAAGCTATTACAGTAAGACCAGGTTCACTATTACCAGCAGAAGATTTTGATGAGATAGCAAAATATCTAAATGAAAAATATGATATAAATGCAAATATAAGAAATGTTATAAGTTATGCTTTATATCCAAAAGTTTATGAAGACTATATTAAACATTTACAACATTATAATGATATATCTAAACTTGAAAGTGATGTATTCTTCTATGGATTAAATAAAAATGAAGAATGTGAAGTAGAAATAGAAGAAGGTAAAGTATTAACGATAAGATTAGTTGAAGTTGGCGAAGTTAAAGAAGATGGATTTAGAACTATAGGTTTTGAATTAAATGGAATGGTTAGAGAAGTGGAAATAAAAGATAGAAACTTCTCTGGAAAAGTTACTAATGTTGAGAAAGCTGATATGAATGATCCACTTCAAATCGGAGCAAGTATACCAGGAAAAGTTATAAAGATAATGGTTAAAGAAGAAGATGAAGTAAAAGCAAATCAACCATTAATAGTTATAGAAGCAATGAAAATGGAAACTATAATAGTTGCTAAGACTGATGGAGTAATTAAATCAATTAAAGTAAAAGAAGATGATATGGTTGAAGATAAACAATTATTAATGATAATGAAATAATTGAATTAAAATAACTTATAAAACACTCTAAAATATTTTTATTAAATATTTAGAGTGTTTTTATTTATTTAAATTAAATATTTGTTAAAAAAAAGAGGAAAATTATATCCCTATGTAGAAATAAAGCTAGTAAGGAAAATGTTATCTAAAAATTCTAAAAATAATAAACATTTTCTAGACTATTTCTTAGGAAATAACAGCTAAGAGAAAATACATAAATTTAAAAGGTGGGTGCTTATATGAAAGTTTATGATAGTAATATGTTGAGAAATGTAGCGGTATTAGGACATAGCGGATGTGGTAAAACAAATCTAATCGAAACTATAGCTTACACAGCAAACACTAATAAGATACCTAAATTAACTGACAAGGTAAATATGACTTATAGTATGGGATTAATACCTATAGAATATAATGACTATAAGTTTAACTTATTGGATACACCAGGATATTTTGACTTTAGCGGAGACGTTGTATCATCTCTTAGAGCAAGTGATGCAGCAATAATAGTAATAGATGCAACAGCACCTATTCAAGTTGGTACAGAGAAATCATTAGAACTAACTGAGAGTATTCCTAAGATAATGTTTATAAATAAAATAGATAATGAAAAAGCAAGATATAAAGATGCAATAGCAATGTTAAGAGAAAAATACAATAATAAGATAGTTCCAATGATAAGTCCTATATACAAAGATAAAAACTTTGTCAAGTTACATAATGTATTTGAAAATATAGATGATTTAGAAGGTGAATTTAAAGAACAAGCTATGAGTGTAAAAGAAGCTTTAATGGAACTTATAGCAGAAACAGATGACCAAATATTAGATAAGTATTTTAATGGAGAAGAGTTAACTACAGAAGAAATCCAAAAAGGTATTGTTATAGGTATACAAAGAGGAGATATTATACCTGTAATATGTGGTTCAACTATAAATAACATAGGGACAAAAGAAATATTAGATACAATATCAAATTATATAGAACCTATATTTACAGAAGAGAGTAAGCCATTTAAAGGATTAGTATTTAAAACTATGGTCGACCCATTCGTAGGAAAAATGTCATATATAAAAATTACTCAAGGTACAATTTCTAAAGATAAAGAAATTTTTAATATAAACAAAAACATAAAAGAAAAAATAGCTAACATATATACATTGAGAAATAGTGAGTTAGTTGAAATAGAAAAAGCTAAGGCTGGTGATGTGGTAGTTGTAACTAAAGTTAATTCTCTAAAAACAGGAGATACTATATCTGTAGATAAAGATGCAGAAGCTTTAGATAAGATAGATTTCCCAAAACCACAAATATATTATGCTGTCAATCCTAAAAATAAGGGTGATGAAGAAAAGGTAGCTGCTGTATTAAACAAACTTGTAGAGGAAGACCCTACATTACATTGGTATAGAAATACAGAGACAAAGCAAGCTCTTTTAGGAGGACAAGGGGAACTTCACATAAAAACAATTAAAAATAAAATGAAAGATAAGTTTGGGGTAGATGTTGAATTAAATGACCTTAAAGTTCCTTATAGAGAAACTATAAAGGAAACAGCTGATGTACAAGGGAAACATAAGAAACAATCAGGTGGCCATGGTCAATATGGAGATGTAAAGATAAGATTTGAAAGATGTGAATCTGATTTTGAATTTGCAGAAGAAATATTTGGTGGTTCTGTACCAAAACAATATATACCAGCAGTAGAAAAAGGTTTAAAAGATTCTATGCAAAAAGGGGTATTGGCTGGTTTCCCTGTTACAAATATAAAGGCTACACTTTATGATGGTTCATATCATGATGTAGATTCTTCTGAAATGGCTTTTAAGATGGCAGCAAGTGCAGCGTTTAAAAAAGGTATGGAGGAAGCTCATCCAATATTATTAGAGCCTATTATGAAACTTAAGATAACTGTTCCAGAAGAATATATGGGAGATGTTATGGGAGATATAAACAAGAGGAGAGGTAAAATATTTGGTATGGAGCCAGATAATAAAGGAAAACAAATAATATTTGCAGAGGCTCCACAAGCAGAGACATTTAAATATGCAATAGATTTAAGAGCAATGACACAAGGTAGAGGATACTTTGAAATGGAATTAGAAAGATATGGAGAAGTTCCATCACAATTTGCAGAAAAAATAATTGGATTAGTTACTGCAAAATAATAAAGAAGATATAATATTAAATAATTAATATCCATCTATTATATAATATTATATAAAAATAATTTTGTAATTAAAGCTAGGTATATGCTTATTTTAAATAAGTGTATATCTAGTTTTTATGTGTTTTTATAAAAAACAAGAAAAAATCAAATTAAAGTAATAAAAAATGTGAAGAATAAAAGATACTTTCTTAAACTGTTTTAATAAAAGAAAGTATCTTTTTATATTATTATTTTTAGAAATGTTTAATAATAATGATATGAAGGTATATTTACAAATACAAGGTATAGATACATTAAAAATCAATTAATAACCAAGAATTTTAAAACTTAATTGTTGTAAATGTAAGAAGTAGAAGCTCATATTTAACAAAAGATGGACACTTACATTTAAATTATTATGAAAAAAATAAATTTACACAATTTAGGGCTTTAAAAATTTAAATAATAGGTGTAAAATAGTAGTCAAAGAAAGTCAAAAATTAAAAGGTGTGTGGTGATATAAATGGCAACTATGACAGATATAATTGAAAAATTTATTAAAGATTTGATGGAAGAAGATAATAGTATACAGATTCAAAGAAATGAACTAGCAAACTTGTTTAGTTGTGCACCATCACAAATAAATTATGTTTTAACGACAAGGTTTACCATAGATAAAGGTTATTATATAGAAAGTAAAAAAGGTGGCGGAGGATATGTTCAGATAGAAAAAATACGAAGAAGTAAAGATGGACATATTAGAGAAATATTGAATGAAAGAATAGGAAGCCAAATATCCTATAAGAAGGCAAAAGAGTTGGTAGAAAGTTTGAGAGAATCAGACTTAATTAGTGAAAGAGAATTAAAACTAATATTATATGCAATAGATGATAAGTCATTATGTATGCCAGTATATGAATTAAAAGAGAAGGTAAGGTCTAATGTTTTAAAGAATATAATAATAGGAGTATTTAGTATAGAGGAGTGATAATTTATGCTATGTCAAAAATGTAATAAGAATAAAGCATCTGTATATTACAATAAAATAGTCAATGGAGAAAAGACTGAAATGTATTTGTGTAGTGAATGTGCTAAAGAGAATACAGAGATGAATTTTAATTTAGATATGCCTTTTTCAATGATGGATATATTTTCTAACTTAGGATTTCAACCTAAAAAAGAGCTTGAAGAAAAGTTAGTTTGCCAAAAATGTAATATGACATATAGTGAATTTAAGAATAATGGAAGATTTGGATGCAGTGAATGTTACAATGCATTTAGCAGTCAAGTAAATCCAATGCTTCAAAATATACATGGCCATATAGAACATATAGGTAAGGCTCCTAAAAAATCATTTTATAAAATAAGTGTAGAAAATGAGATTAGAGAATTAAAAGAAGATTTAGATAGAGCTATAAAAAATGAAGAGTATGAATTAGCTGCTCAATTTAGAGATAAGATTAAGTATTTAAAAGGCTCTATTGACTAAGATTGGAGTGATATTATGAAAGAGAATATAGTCATGAAATCAAGAGTTAGGCTAGCTAGGAACTTGAATAATTATCCTTTTCCAAATAGATTAGATAAAGAGTGTGCTATGGAAATAATAGAAAAGGTAAAAGATGCATTTATGAATTCTAGTTTAGAACATAAAGAAGAGTTTGATTTCTATAAGATTGAAGATTTAGACCAATCTAAAAAGATGCTTATGGTTGAAGAGCATATGATAAGTCCAGACTTAGCAGAAAATGATAAAAGTGCTGTTATAGTAAAAAAAGATAAAACTGTAAGTATAATGATAAATGAAGAAGACCATATAAGAATACAAACTATATGTGATGATTTAAATTTAGAAAATGCTTATAACATAGCAAATGAGATAGATGATTTATTAGAATCAAATTTAGAATATGCATTTAGTACAAAGTTGGGTTATCTAACATCTTGCCCAACTAACACAGGAACTGGAATGAGAGCTTCTGTGATGATGCACTTGCCTGCATTAAGTCAATTAGGATATATGGATGAACTTTATAAGATTTCATCACAAATAGGTATAGCAATAAGAGGTATATATGGAGAGCGAACAGAAGCATTGGGAAATATATACCAAATATCTAATCAGCTTACACTTGGAAGAACAGAGTCTAATATTATAGAGAATGTAAGTGGACTTACAAAGGATGCAATTTCAAAAGAAGTGAAAGCCAGAGAAATATTACAAAAAAAATTGGGTATAAAATTAGAAGATAAAATATTTAGGTCAATAGGAACACTTGAAAATTCAAGGGTAATGAGTAGTTCAGAGGCAATGAGCCATCTATCAAATATAAAAATGGGAATAGAAATGAACTATATAAAAAAATTAGATTTAAAAGCTATAGAACAACTTATGATAGGTATACAACCAGCACATCAGTCAATAATGTATAAGAGTGATGATGTTGAGAATAGAGATATAAATAGAGCAACATACATTAGAGAAACTTTGGAAAAATTAAGAGGAGGGATAAATTATGAACTTCAATAGATTTACACAAAGAGCTAAAAAAGCAATTGATTTAGCGTTTGAGTCTGCTAAAAACTTAGGACATAATATTGTTGGAAGCGAGCATGTACTTTTAGGTCTTTTAAAAGAAGAAGAAGGAATAGCTGCCAAAGTTCTAAGTAAGGTTGGATTTACAGAGGTTTATTTAGAAGGCAAAATAATTGATATGGAAGGTAAGGGTGAAGGAATCCCAGAGGATATAGTATTAAGCCCAAGAAGTAAACAAATATTGGAACTATCAGGAATGTTTGCAAATAAATTAAAAACAAATTATATAGGAACTGAGCATATATTATTAGCTATTATTCAAGAAGGTGAAGGAATAGCCAATAAAGTTTTGAACTATGCAGGTGTAAATGACAGAACTCTAGCCCAATTAACAATTGATATGATGGGTATAAGTGATAATAATCAATATAAATCAGAAAATAGTTACACGGGCAACCAAAATCAAACAGAATCTAAGATTCTCGATAAATATGGAAGAAATCTTACACTATATGCAAAACAAAATAAAATAGACCCTGTTATAGGAAGAGAAAAAGAAATACAAAGAGTTATACAAATATTAAGTAGAAGAACTAAAAACAATCCTGTGCTAATAGGAGACCCAGGAGTAGGTAAAACAGCTATAGCTGAAGGTCTAGCAACAAACATAGCATTAGGTAATGTTCCAGAAACACTAAAAAGTAAAACGCTGTATTCTTTAGAGATGGGTTCTTTATTAGCTGGTGCTAAGTACAGAGGAGAATTTGAAGAAAGAATTAAAGAAGTTGTAGATGAAGTTGTTAAAAACGGAAATATAATTTTATTTATAGACGAGATGCATACCATAATAGGAGCTGGGTCTACAGGAGAAGGCTCTATAGATGCGTCAAATATATTAAAACCTGCGTTAGCTAGAGGCGAAATACAAGTTATAGGTGCAACAACAATAGATGAGTATAGAAAGCATGTTGAAAAAGACTCTGCACTAGAAAGAAGATTCCAACCAGTTATGGTGGATGAACCAAGTAAAGAAGATTCAATAAAAATATTAGAAGGATTGAGAGATAAATATGAAGCTCATCACAAAGTCAAAATAACTGATGATGCTATAAAAACAGCTGTAGAATTATCAACTAGATATATATCAGATAGATATCTACCAGATAAAGCGATAGATTTGATTGATGAAGCAGCATCAAAAGTTAGGCTAAAGGAAAATACTCCTCCAGCCGAAATAAAAAAATTAGAATTAGAAATAGAAAATATAGATAAAGAAAAAGAAGAGGCAGTAAGATGCCAAGATTTCGAGAAAGCAGCAAAAATAAGAGATGAGCAAGGCATACTTAAAAAACAATTAGAAGATGTTAGAGAAAGATGGAATAAATCATCTAAACATTCTGATTTAGTTGATGGAGAAGTCATTGCTGAAGTAGTAGGTTTATGGACAGGAATACCTGTTAATAAAATTCTTGAGGAAGAAGCTGATAGACTTTTAAAACTTGAAGAAATCTTACACAATAGAGTTATAGGCCAAGAACAAGCAGTAAAATCTATTTCCAAGGCAATAAGAAGGTCAAGAGCGGGTCTTAAGGATCCTAATAGACCAATTGGTTCATTTTTATTTTTAGGGCCTACAGGAGTAGGAAAAACAGAATTATCTAAGGCATTAGCAGAAGTGCAATTTGGAGATGAAAATCAAATAATAAGAATTGATATGTCTGAATATATGGAAAAACATGCTGTATCAAGAATGATAGGTTCACCTCCTGGTTATATAGGTCATGATGAAGGAGGTCAATTAACTGAAAAAGTAAGAAGAAACCCATATTCAGTTATTTTATTTGATGAGATAGAAAAAGCTCATCCAGATGTGTTTAATATTCTATTACAAATTCTAGATGATGGTAGATTAACAGATTCAAAAGGAAGAACTGTTGACTTTAAGAATACTATTGTTATAATGACATCAAATGTTGGTGCATCTACAATTGGTAGACAAAAAACTTTAGGGTTTAGTATAGCTAAAGGAGACGAAGAAGAAAAGTCTCAATATGAAAAAATGAAAGAAAACATAATGGGTGAATTAAAGCAAAGATTTAGACCAGAGTTTTTAAATAGAATAGATGATATAATAGTTTTCCATTCATTAAATGCAGAACACATATCTAAAATAGTAATTTTAATGGTAGACAAATTACAAGAAAGACTAAAAGATATGGATATAAAACTAGAAATGAGTGATGAAGCTATAAATTTAATTTCTAAATCTGGGTTTGATTTGGAATATGGAGCAAGACCTCTTAAAAGAGCCTTACAAAAAGAACTAGAAGATGAGTTATCTGAAGCGATTTTAAAAGGTGATGTAAAAAAAGGAAGTAATATAATAGCAAAAGTTAAAGATGAAAAAATAGTTTTTGAAACTAAATAATTCAATAGAGTTGCATTTTAAAATCTTATAGATATAAGTTTTATAGTTTAAAGAAAATTTTAAGGGCAATGAATCTATAATAATTCATTGTCCTTAATTATTTTATTTAATCTTTACCTATTCTCTTTCACATATGCTAAAATTATAGTATAGAATAATAAATTAAGGATGATTAAAATATGGCAAAAATAAAAACTAAATATGTATGTCAATCCTGTGGATATGAAACAGCTAAGTGGCTTGGAAAATGTCCAGAGTGTACAAAATGGAATACATTTGTAGAAGAAGTAGATCAAAAAAGCACAAAAAAAGAGGTCTTTATAATAGATAAATCTTCATCTAAACCAGTTAGTATAACTTCAATAGAGAGCAAAGAAGAAGAAAGGTTTACAACAGATATAAAAGAATTAGATAGAGTACTTGGGGGAGGTATAGTTAAAGGTTCTCTAGTACTTGTTGGTGGAGACCCTGGTATAGGTAAATCCACACTTTTAATTCAAGTTTCTAGTAATGTAGCTAAGTTAGGAAAGACTGTTTTATATATAACTGGAGAAGAATCAGAATCACAGATAAAAATGAGAGCAAAAAGATTAGGTATTAATTCAGAAAATTTATATATATTTGCCGAAAATAATTTAAGTATAATTGAATCTTATTTAGAAAGTGTAAATCCAGAATTAATAATTCTAGACTCAATTCAAACTGTCTTTAGTCCAGAAATATCTTCAGCACCAGGAACTGTCAGTCAAATTAAAGAAGGTACTTCAAAATTCATGAAGATTTCTAAAAAAATGGGAATTTCAACATTCATAGTTGGTCATGTAACCAAAGAAGGTTCACTAGCAGGGCCAAAATTATTAGAGCATATGGTTGATACTGTTTTATATTTTGAAGGTGAAAGATATAATACATATAGATTAGTAAGGGCTGTTAAAAATAGATTTGGTTCAACAAATGAACTTGGGGTATTTGAAATGAGGGACTTGGGATTAGTAGAGCTTGATAACCCGTCTAAGATTTTGATATCTGAAAAACCAAAAGATGTAGCAGGCTCAGTTATAATATCTACTGTAGAAGGTACAAGACCAATGTTACTTGAATTACAAGCATTAGTTTCGCCGACAAGTTTTGGTATAGCAAGAAGAACATCTACAGGAGTAGATTATAATAGAGTTGGTATGTTATTAGCAGTCTTAGAAAAACGTGTTGGTCTGCAAATACAAAATCAAGATGTATATATAAATATAGTTGGAGGTATAAAGATAAATGAACCTTCGATTGACTTAGGAATAGCTATTTCTGTAGCATCTAGTTTTAGAAATATACCTATAGATGAAGATATAGCTGTTACAGGAGAGGTAGGGCTTACAGGAGAAGTTAGATCAGTAAGTTTTATAGAAAAAAGAATTGCTGAGTGCAAAAAACTTGGATTTAAAAAGATAGTAGTTCCTAGAAGTAATTATGAGGTTGTAAAAGATACTAAGGGTATAGAAATATGGCCAGTAGATAACTTAAGACAAGCTATAAATATAGTACTTGGGAGGAATCAATAAATATGGAGAATTTTTTGGATAATAAAAATATGCTGTATGCATTAAAAATGATATCTCCTGGAACCCCTCTTAGATTAGGTCTAAACAATGTACTAAGAGCTAAGACTGGTGGTTTAATTGTAATTGCGACAAATGAAGATGTAATGAAAATAGTAGATGGAGGATTTGCTATAAATGCAGAGTATTCACCATCATATCTATATGAATTAGCCAAAATGGATGGAGCGATAGTTTTAAGTGGTGATGTAAAGAAAATATTATTTGCTAATGCACAACTTATACCAGATTACTTTATAGAAACGTCAGAGACTGGAACTAGACATAGGACGGCAGAAAGAGTAGCAAAACAAACTGGTGCTATAGTCATAGGAATTTCACAAAGAAGAAATGTTATAACAGTTTATAGAGGAAATGAGAAGTATGTGGTCGAAGATATATCTAAGATATTTACTAAGGCAAATCAAGCAATACAAACTTTAGAAAAATATAAAACAGTATTAGACCAAGCTATAACTAATTTAAATGCTCTAGAGTTTAATGATTTGGTAACTATTTATGATGTAGCGCTAGTCATGCAGAAAATGGAAATGGTAATGAGAGTTACAAGTATAATTGAAAAATATGTAATAGAATTGGGGGATGAAGGAACTTTAGTAAGCATGCAATTAGAGGAATTAATGGGTACAACTAGAATAGATCAGAAATTAATATTCAAAGATTATAACAAAGAAAATACTGAAATAAAAGAACTTATGAAAAAAGTTAAAAATTTAAATTCAGAAGAACTAATAGAATTATTTAATATGGCAAAACTATTAGGGTATAGTGGATTTTCAGAAAGTATGGATATGCCTATAAAAACAAGAGGCTATAGAATTCTTAGCAAAATACATAGACTACCAACAGCAATAATAGAAAACTTAGTAAATTATTTTGAAAACTTCCAAGAAATATTAGATGCATCTATTGAAGAGTTAGATGAAGTTGAAGGAATAGGCGAAATAAGAGCAACATATATAAAAAATGGACTTATAAAAATGAAACAATTAGTATTATTAGATAGACACATATAATGAATTTTAAGTGAATTTTACTACTTTTTTCTTGAATATAATATACACTTTGGTCTATAATAGATAAGTATAACTAGGGGGTGAAGCATTGATAAGGAAAGTAACAAGGATATTGTTTATTTTACTTGGATTTACGATAGGTATAACGACCTATTTAACATTGATGAGAGATTTTGAAATATTAACATTTGGAAAAGAAACGTATGGTTATATAGCAGCTGTAGTAGCAGGTATAGTAATAGCTATTTTAGGATATCTTATAGAGCCGTGGGTTGTAAATAGAACAAAAGAAATTGCTAAAGTTGTGGATAAAGAGTTATCAAAATATCCTCAAACGGATATATTATTAGGGTCTATGGGTCTTATAGTAGGATTCGTAATTGCATATTTATTGAGTGGATTAGTAAACAGAATACCAATAGTAGGTGGAATACTATCTTTACTATTATATTTATTCCTAGGATATCTTGGAATGAAAGTTGCGCTTAAAAGTAAAAATGATTTATTTAATATTGGAAAATTAGGAAGATTAGCAAATCCTATTAAAGATAAGGATAAAGACAAAGATAATAAAAAAGAAGTAAAGGCGATACCTCCAAAAGTATTAGATACAAGTGTAATAATTGATGGAAGGATAGCTGATATTTGCAAAACAGGATTTGTAGAAGGAAAACTTATTATCCCTGCTTTTGTTTTGGAAGAACTAAGACATATTGCAGATTCTTCAGATGATTTAAAAAGAGTAAGAGGTAGAAGAGGTCTGGATATATTAAATATAATTCAGAAAGAATTAAATATAGAGGTTGAAATAAGTGAAAGGGACTTTGATGATATAGCAGAAGTTGATAGTAAATTATTAAAGCTTGCCCAAGTATTAAATGGAAAAGTTGTTACTAATGATTATAACTTAAATAAAGTTGCTCAATTTCAAGGTGTTGAAGTATTAAATATAAATGAGTTGGCTAATGCTATAAAACCAGTTGCAATACCAGGTGAAGATATGGTTGTTCAAGTGGTTAAAGAAGGAAAAGAAGCTCAACAGGGTGTTGCATATCTAGATGATGGAACTATGATAGTTGTTGATGGAGGAAGAAAACATATGAATGAGACTATAAAAGTTTTAGTAACTTCTGTTCTTCAAACTCCTGCTGGTAGAATGATATTTGCAAAACCTAAAAATTGATATATTCAAATAAACCTAAAATTTGGGCTGTTTATTGTAAATAGATGGTCCAAATTTATTTATTTATAACGATAATGTTTAATGTATTCTTAAGTGTGAGGATTTAAATCAGAAAGCAGGGAGAATTTATGAGAAAAAAGATTATATCTTTCTTAGCAACATTTATCATAATATTAATATCGATGAGTCAGTATAGCTTTGCAGATGATATACCAACGCATGGAAAAGTAATATTTATAGATATGAATAGAACTAGTATGAACAATATGTTAAGAATAAAATCATTGAGAGAAGAGCTAGAAAATAGAGGGTATATTGGCTTGATGAACATAAGAGGCGATAAAGGTAGTGATGATAGAAGGTCATATGCCAGTATGGGTGCTGGTGGAAGAGCCAATGTAGCTAATGAAGAAGATATTAATTTTGAAAGCTCAAGCAAAGATAGAAATATAGTTTTTGAATCAGTTACAGGTAAGAAAGCAAAAGGTATAAATGATTTGACTATAAATATGTCAATAAATGAGAATCTAAACTTTGGAGAATATGGCTCTACATTGGGTTCATTAGGTCAAAGTTTATCTGAAAATGAACTGAAAACGTCCATATTAGGAAATGCAGATATAGTTGAAGGTGGTCAACTTGTAAAAAATAGAAATTTATGCCTAACAGCTATGGATGAGTATGGTAGAATTCCTTATGGAAATGTAGATAATATCAATAAAAAAGATTTATCTATGCCTTATGGAATATCAACTGATTATACTAAGCTTGTTGCTGAAACTAAAGAAGCTTATAAAAACAGTGATGTAGTTTTTGTAGAACTTGGAGATACATATAGATTAGATTTATATAAACCAAACTTGAATGAAAATACATATAAAAACATGAAAGACAAGATAGAAAAAAATATAGATGAATATTTAAAAAATATATTTTCTATGGTTGGAGAAAATGATACTGTTTACATAGCCAGTGCATTTCCAAGTGATTTAGATTATAAAAATAAAAGAAGACTTTCTCCAATAATAAAGTTAAGTGGGAATGGAAAAGGATTGTTGTCATCTTCAACTACTAGAAGAGAAGGTATTGTAACTAATTTAGATGTAGGAGTAGACATACTAGATAGTTTTGATTTAAAAAATCCAAATATGGTTGGAAGAAAGTATGAACTTATCAATAGAGATGATAATAAAGAATATTTAATGGATGAATATCAAAAGATAGTATCTATTTCAAGTATAAGGTCTGTGATATTAAATGGTTTTGTAAATGTAGTTTTTTTGTCGTGGATAGTTGCGATGATTGCAATTTTATTTAGAAAACATATATCAAAAAAACACAAAGAAACAACATACTTTATACTAAAAGAACTTTTAAAAATAGGAATAGTAATGCCTCTGTCATTTATGATAACCCCAATAATGAACTTTAAAACACCAGTAGCAATTTCCTTAGGCATAATTATAATAACACTTACTATATATTTAATAAGTAAAGTTTTAATAAAAAATGACCTAAAAAATATTCTGTTCTTTACAGGATTAACTATATTGATTATGGTTATAGATTCTGCACTTGGTGCATATCTAATGAAAAGTAATGTAATGAGCTATGATTGTATAATTGGAGCTAGATATTATGGTGTAGGAAATGAATATCAAGGTGTGGCAATAGGGAGTGCAATTTTTACATTTGCAATTTTATTGACATATAAAAAGATACCAAAATGGTCTGTAATAGTCTTTTCTTTAGCCATTTTAATTACTAGTGCATCTCCAATTATGGGAGCAAATGTAGGAAGTGCTATTTCTGAATGTGTAGCATTTTTACTATTTATATTATTGATATATGATGTAAAGATAGATTTTAAAAAAGTTATATTGTTAGGCATAGCAGTACTACTTGTTTTAGGAGTTTTTGTAACAATAGATATAGTTTCAGGAAGCAACTCACATTTAGGTATGTTTGTAAAAGACATTTACTTTAATGGTCCAGGAGAAATAATACAAACATTTAGTAGAAAGATAGAAATGAATTTAAAATTAGCTCAAACCAGTGCATGGGTAAATATATTATTAGCTGGAATAGGAGTAATTTTAGTACTTATGCTTACTCAAATTAGATATTTCAAACAATTAATTAATGAATATCCAATTGTATTTAAAGGGTTTATAGCATCCGTAGTAGGATGTTTTGTCACTCTTTTAGTAAATGATTCTGGTATAGTTTCATCAGCTACAGCTTTTATATATGTAATTGTACCTATGATTATATTAAGTATAAATATGACAGCATTAAAAGAATAAATTATAGATATCGCTATATAAAGGTTAAAATATTAATTTAAATTGATTTTTATATAATACAATTAAAGAGAGTGTCTCAAAATAATTTTTTAAGATTATAGATGAGACACTCTTTTTTATGTAAATACAATATATTATATATTTGTTAATAAAAAATAAAGAAAAAAATACCCCTTGCTATTGACACAGTGTCATGTTGTAACCTCTATTTAGAGAGGTGAATGATGATGAAAATATTAAACTATACAAATCAAAGTATAATTACTAATCCTACAAAATTTGAAAAAGAGTATAAGAACCTTCCTACTACTCCTACTGAACTATTAGAGATTGTTCAGAATTTAATTATTCATAGAGAACATGGAAATCTATATGGTGTATCGTTTAGTAAGCAACAATCAGAAGAAGAATTACTACGTACAGTTTCACAAATGCTAGGGAAGATTATGAAGATAAATTCTCAGTCGATAACTATACCTAGAGAACCAAAGCAACGATTAGTAGGTATGTGTAGAGATTATTCTTTACTCTTTGTTTCTTTTCTTAGGTATCAGGGTTACGAAGCCAGAATGAGAGCTGGGTTTGCCAGCTACTTTCAAAGTGAGATTCCTTACGAGGATCATTGGGTTGTTGAATATTATAATAAAATCCAAAACAGATGGATAAAAATTGATGCTCAGATTGATGAGATTCAAAAGAAACATTTTCAACTTGATTTTGATACTCATGATATTGGTAAAGAAAATGGATTTTTAACAGGAGCAGAAGCTTGGATAAATTGCCGACAAGGTACTGCTCATCAGTATGATTTTGGATACAACAAAAACTGGAAAGGATGGCACTCAGTAAAAGGAAATCTTTTATATGATTTTAATAATCTCATTGGATTAGAGTTACTTCCTTGGGATTTATGGACAGAATTGAGTACAAAAAAATATAGTCAACTAACTATAGAAGAAAAAAATTTATTAGATGAAATCGCCGAAATAATATCTGATAAAGATATGAAGATAAATAACATAAATAAGCTGATTTCTAAATTACCAGAAGAATACATTACATCTATTTTTTCTCAACTTAAACTATTAGGTATTTTAGAATCAAAACAATTTAGCAATCCTAAAGAATTGGAGAAAAAATTTGAACTTATTAAGACTTCGAAAATACCTAGTAAATACATACCTTCTTCTAACAAAGATACAATTTATTTAAAAGGAGGGAGACAAAATAATTTAAAGGATATAGAAGTGAGTATTCCCAAAAATAAGTTTACAGTAATTACGGGAGTAAGTGGCAGTGGAAAATCATCCTTAGCTTTTGATACAATTTATGAAGAAGGAAAAAGACGTTATTTTGAGAATCTAAGCAATGCTGCAAAGTTACAAGAACAAATTCAAAAGCCTGAGTTTGATTTGCTTCAAGGGTTAACACCTACAATTTCTATTGAACAGAAAAAAGGAAGTAAAAATCCACGTTCTACAGTAGGAACTCTTACTGGTATTTGGGATTATTTACGAATGCTATTTGTTTCAATTGGGAGAAGCTATTGCCCATACTGTAAAGTACCCTTAAAGAAAAAGAATAAAACAAAAAATTATTGTCCACATTGTGAAACTCTTTTTTCGAAAATAAATACTTCAACATTCAATGCTAATTCCCATACAGGAGCATGCCATACGTGTAACGGTTTAGGTATTATTTATGAAGTTAACCCTCAATTAATCGTAAAAAATCCTAATATTTCCATATTAGATGGAGCTACTTATTATTGGGGAAAATTAAGAGGTAAAAAGCTAACAGGAAACTGGATGGTAGGCGAATTATTTGCAATTGCAGAACATCAAAATATTGACTTATCTACACCTTGGAACTTACTTCCTAAGGAATTTATTGATGCTATTTTATATGGTACTGGAAATAAAATATATGAATTTAGCTATGAATCAAAAGGTAGATTAGCAAAAATCAAAAGACCTGCTTCTGGAGCAATTAATCATATTCAGCGACTTTTTAGAGAATCTAGTGCAAATAATAATGCTTCACAACAATACATGGAGGAAGTACCATGTCATACATGTAATAGTGAACTACTTAGCACAGAAGCAAGGTTTACTACCATTCAAGGTTATAGGTTTCCTGAATTAACTAAACTGACAATAGAACAATTATGGGATTGGTTATCTGAATTACCAAACTACCTTCAACAAAATGAAATAAAGGTTGTACAAGATATACTAATGGAACTAGAAATTCGAGTTAATTATTTACTAAAAGTTGGGCTACACTATTTGACTACTGACAGAACGGCACCAACATTATCAGGCGGAGAATTACAACGTGTCCGTTTATCTAGCCAATTAGGTAGTGAATTAATTGGATTAACTTATATTTTAGATGAACCTTCTATTGGATTACATCCTAGAGATCACCATTTAATGATTAAGATGATGAAAGAACTCAGAGATAAGGGTAACACTGTTATTGTCGTAGAACATGACAAGGATACCATGCTACAGGCAGATTATATTATTGATGTAGGGCCTGGTGCAGGTATAAATGGGGGAAAAATAATTGCGAAAGGAACCGTTCAACAAATTATAGAAAATCCAAACTCTATTACTGGGAAGTATCTTCAAATAACAGAGAAAAAAGGAACACTAACTAAACAAGTACCTAAAAAATGGTTAAGCTTAAAAGGATGTAATGCCCATAATTTAAAAAATATTGATGTAGAAATTCCATTGAACTGTATGTGTTGTATTACAGGTGTGAGTGGTTCTGGAAAAAGCTCGCTTATTTTTCATAGCTTAATACCAGCTTTAGAAGAACAAATAAATCAGAAAATTAATCGTAACAAAAAATATGATGAACTAACTGGAACAGAGCATATTGATGGTTTCATAACGATGGACCAAACACCTATAGGAAAATCAAATCGATCTACTCCAGCTACTTATATCAATATTTTTGATGATATTCGCTATATATTTGCTCAAACACCAGAGGCCAAGATGAGATTATTTGATGATAGTTGTTTTAGCTTTAATAGCAAAAACGGTCAATGTCCTAATTGTCAAGGATTAGGAAAAACAAAAATTACTCTACAATATATGGCTGATAGTTGGGCAACTTGTTCTGAATGTGGCGGGAAACGATATAAAAAGGAAATTTTATCAATTTTATACAAAGAAAAATCTATTGTAGATATTCTTTCCATGGAAGTACGAGAAGCAAAAGAGTTTTTTAATGACAATTCTGAATTATTTAGAAAATTATCTATATTAGAAGAGGTTGGGCTAGGTTATTTAAAATTAGGACAAAGTACTTTAGGTTTGAGTGGTGGAGAATCTCAAAGAATGAAGTTAGCGAAAGAATTGGGAGCAAAAACGAAAAAGCGAATGCTATATATCCTAGATGAACCTACTACAGGTCTTCATTTTCAAGATATTGAAAATTTACTAATTACATTTAAAAAATTAGTAGAAGAACAACACTCTTTGTTAGTTATTGAACATAATACTGAAATTATGAATGCATCTGATTGGATAATTGATGTAGGTCCTAATAGTGGTGCTCAAGGGGGAGAAATCATTGCTTTTGGAACACCTAATGATATAAAAAATAACCATGATAGCATAACTGGAAGATTCTTATAGGAGGAGAAATACATGAGAAAAGAAAAAAGTTGGCAAATGAAATTGACTGCTTACATGCTTAGTCAAACAATCTCAATGTTAGGCTCGTCTATTGTATCTTTAGCAATGATGTGGCATGTCACTCTTCAAACAAACTCAGGAATTAGTATTGCAGGAATTACAATAACTACATTTCTCCCACAAGCACTCATTATGTTAGCGGGAGGAGTAATTGCAGACCGCTTTTCCATGAAAAAGATTATCATTTTGTCTGATATTTTTATTGCAGGAGCTACACTCTGCTTAGCAATTTTATACTTTTTAGGTTATCAGTCTATTTTATGGATTTACATTTTTAATACTTTCAGATCTTTGGGGACTGGAATTCAATTACCTGCCTCAAAAAGTATCCTTCCTCTATTTATTCCAGAAGATGAATTATTGCGAGCAAATAGCTATTCAACAACTATTTGGAGTGTAATACAACTTATCTCCCCTGGTTTAGGAGGATTGGCACTAACCATGTTGCCATTGGGAGAAGTTTTTCTTATTGATGTTGTGACTGCACTTATTGGTGTTAGCTTATTGTCAACCATTTCAATACAGGAAACAGAGCAAAAGGTAGCAGAAAATAGTATCAGAGAAATGAAAAAAGGATTTCAATATCTGTCTCGCTCAAAAACATTGAAAAGTATATTAATACTATACACAGTTTTTCAATTTCTAGTAGTTCCTGCTTCTCAACTAACTCCTCTTCTAGCTTCAAATAATTTGGGAGAAAAAGTGTGGATATTAAGTGTAATCGAAATTTCTTTTTCAGTAGGGGCACTGGTATCAAGTCTAGTAATGGGTTATAAAAAGATTAAAATTTCCCATTTTAAGCTAATTGGTTGTTCTGCCTTTCTATTTGGCTTGATGATGATTTTAGTAGTAATTAGTAAACAAGTGCACCTATTTCTGGTGAGTATGTTTGTTATGGGTATAGGAAGCCCTCTCTATTATACTCCACTCATTACAATTATCCAGAAAGAAACACAATTAGAATATATGGGACGTGTTTTCTCCTATGTAGACTTATTGGGAACTTTGGCTACACCATGTGGGATGTTTATATTTGGACCATTAAGTTCTATAAATTTGAGCAGTGCCTTTATCATACCTGGATTATTTCTGGCATTTTTAGGTGGAAGCATACTAATAAAAAAGGAAACAATTCTATCCAACAAATCAGATAGAATCGATTAAAACTAGAGGAATTTGAATTTCGGTTAAGTATTCTTGTGGATTATCTGTATGTCTATAATCAACAATGGTAATTTGGCGTGAGTAATTACCGATTGAATATTCATTATGTTCAATTAACCATTGCACAAATGATGAATAAGCAACCTCAAGATTAGAATAAGGTCCATAAACCATCATTGAAGCCATAACGTCAACAGATTCCAACATTCTAAAACAAATACTACCAGAAGAAGTTCCAAGTTTCTTTACAATGAAAGCAACTTCAATGTCAACTCTATCATCTGCGTGTTCAATATCATGATAAATAGCTATATTGTTGTATCTAGTTTGGTCAATAGTAATATTATTCTGTATGACAAATTCAGTTAGCTCTTTCCAAAGGAGTTCTTCTTCGAAAGGGCTGTTCATCTTTCTTCTTAATGAAATGATAGGAATTGCTTCTACTCTTTTTAAAGATATATTGTAATGTTTTTCAATTTCATTTTTTTGAATATGCTCAATTGCTTCTTTTAGTTTGTTGGCACGAAGTTTTTCTTCTTCTATGTATTCATAGGTTGCATTTAATTTCTTTGACATTTTATCTAAAAGATACTGCTGATTCCAATGGTCAACTATATCTTTTATTTCTACGATACTAAAATTTAAGTCCCTTAACATTATAATTTTTTGAAGCAAAGGGACTTGATTAGTTGAATATAATCGGTGACCTGTAGAGGAGTCAATGTATTCGGGTTTTAAAATTCCTTTCTTATCATAATACCTCAACATTCGTACTGAAACTTTTGTTAATTTTGAAAAATCACCTATTTTCATTTGTTTCACCTCCATAAATTTAGTATATAAGATTAATTTTGATACTTCAAGATTTAATATAAATAAGAAATAAAAAATAATTTTATTAATGTTTATAAAAAATGAGTTATGATATAGATTTATATTAAAAACTAATTCTTCAAATAAAGTCAATATAACTTACAAAATAGGACATATCCATGTACATTCTTACTACTAATAAAATATTCTTACACAAAGGTGAATCTTGTATATCAGGATTTACCTTTTTATATAGGAGAATCTCTATTTTATTTTAAAACAGTATATTTTTTGTTATACAAAAAAAACAGTTGACTTTTTATATATACCACTTCTATAATGTTATTGAAATTAAGTAAAATCATTGAACAAATGTAAAAATAATTAAAAAATCTTGATTTTGGAGGAAGGGAAATGAAAAAAATTGGAGATTTAAGATTAATGATGAAATGTTGTTCACTTTATTATGAAGATAATTTGAATCAACAAGAAATAGCAAATCAATTGGGAATATCAAGACCAACAATATCAAGAATACTAAAAGAAGCTTTTGAGCAAGGAATAGTAAAAATACAAATAGTTGATGTTTTAAAAAATGACTATCAAAAAATAGAGAGAAGTTTAGAAAGAAAATATAAATTGAAAGAAGTAATAGTAGTAGATGATAAACAAGATTCATTAACACAAAAACAAGAACTGGCAAGAGCTGTGTCTGAATATCTTACTAGAGTAGTAAAAGAAAATGATATAATTGGGGTTTCCATAGGAACAACTCTAAAAGAAATTCCTAGATATGTAGAAAAAAATAACTGCAAAAATGTTACATTTATACCTTTACTAGGTGGAATCGGAGATAATGAAATAGACATACATGCAAATCAAATAGCTGTAAGCTTAGCAAGAGCTTTTGGAGGAGATTTTAAGTTATTACATGCTCCTGCTGTGATGTCTGATTTATCTACAAAAGAAAAACTTTGTAAAGATGAAAAAATTAAAGAGGTACTAGATTTAATAGATAAAACAACTATTGCAATTGTAGGTATAGGAAACCCTATGAGTTTAAACTCAACGATAATGGCTTCAGGATACATGCATGAAGAAGATATAGACGATTTAAAAAAGTATAACTCAATAGGTGCAATTTGTTTGCAAGCTTTTGATAAGGAAGGAAAAACTTCAATACTTGAATTTAATCAAAGAGTATTAGGAGTAAAACTAAATGATTTGAAAAAGATAAAAAGAACAATAGGTGTTGCTTCAGGAGATGAAAAAATAGAAGCAATAAAAGCATCATTAAAAGCCAAATTTATAAATAGCTTAGCAATTAATCACAGTTTAGCACTTGAATTATTAGAAGATTGTGACTAATAAAAAGATAGATAAAAATTAATAGGAGGGAATTTATATGACAGTATCAAAAGAAACATTGCTTGAAATGTATAAGAGAATGAATCAAGCTAGAAAGTTTGAAGAGAAAGTTAGTTGGTTTTTTGCAAGAGGTATGGTACATGGAACAACTCATTTATCAGTAGGTCAAGAAGCTTCAAGTGTAGCCGCAGTAATGGCATTAGAAAAAGGAGATTTGGTTTCATTAACTCATAGAGGTCATAGCCAATTTATAGGAATGGGAATAGATTTAAATAAAATGATGGCTGAACTTATGGGGAAAGAGACTGGGTTTTGTAAAGGAAAAGGAGGCTCAATGCACATAGCAGATATTGAGTCAGGCAACTTAGGAGCAAATGGAGTCGTAGGTGGAGGTCTTACTATAGCTCCTGGAGCTGCACTTACACAACAATATAAAAAGACAGGAAAAATAGTTTTATGTAGTTTTGGTGATGGTGCATCAAATGAAGGTACATTTCATGAAGGAATAAACTTGTCATCAATATGGAAATTACCAATAATATTTTATTGTGAAAACAACCTATATGGTATGTCAACAAGTATAAAACGTCATATGAATATAGATAGTGTTGCTACAAGAGCAGCATCTTATGGTATAGAAGGTATATCTATAGATGGATATAATCCAATAGAAGTATATGAAACAGTACAAAAAGCTGCTGAAAAATGTAGAAGAGGAGAAGGGCCTGTACTAATTGAAAGTAGAACTTATAGATGGTTAGGTCATTCGAAATCAGATGCAAATGTATATAGAACAAAAGAAGAGATAGAATCATGGAAGTCAAAAGACCCTATAAAATTTTTAAGAAATTATCTTATAGAAAATAATATGGCAAATGAAAATGAATTAGATACAATTGAAGATTTTGCAAAACAATCAATAGAAGATGCAGTAGAATTTGCTCAAAATAGCCCAAATCCAAAAATAGAATCTTTATTAGAGGATGTATATGCAGACTAAAAATAGTAAAGGAGGAAAATAAAAATGAGTACAAGAGAATTAACATATGCACAAGCAATAAAAGAAGCAATGTCAGAAGAAATGAGAAGAGATGAAAATGTAGTATTTATGGGAGAAGATATAGGAATATACGGAGGAGCATTTGGCGTATCAGTGGGAATGATAGATGAATTTGGTCCAGAAAGAGTAAGAGATACACCTATATCAGAGGCAGCTATAGCAGGTGCAGCAGCAGGTGCAGCGGCAACTGGGTTAAGACCTATTATGGAAGTAATGTTTATGGATTTTGTTACAATATCTATGGATGCGATTGTAAATCAAGCAGCAAAAATGAGATATATGTTTGGTGGGAAAGCCCAAGTTCCAATGGTTGTTAGATGTCCTGGAGGTTCTGGAACTGGTTCAGCAGAACAACATTCACAAAGTTTGGAAGCATGGTTTTGTCATGTACCAGGAGTAAAAGTGGTTGCACCTTCAACACCAGCAGATGCTAAGGGATTATTAAAAGCAGCTATAAGAGACAATAATCCAGTAATATTTGTTGAAAACAAATTGTTATATAGAAAAAAAGGGATTGTCCCAGAGGGAGATTATGTAATTGATATTGGAAAGGCAGATGTTAAAAAAGAAGGTTCTGATGTTACAGTAATCACTTACGGAAGGATGTTGCAAAGTGTTGAAGAAGCTGCAGAAACTCTATCAAAAGAAAATATAGATGTAGAAATTATAGATTTAAGAACTTTATATCCACTAGATAAAGAGACAATCGTAAAAAGTGTATGCAAAACTGGTAGAGTTTTAATTTGTCATGAAGCAGCTAAGACTGGTGGTCTAGGTGGAGAAATATCAGCATTAATAACAGAAAGTGAATCATTTGATTATTTAGATGCACCAGTAAAAAGAATATGTGGAAAAGATGTGCCAATACCATATAATCCAGAACTAGAAAAAGCAGTAGTCCCAAGAATTGATGAAATAGAAGATGCAATAAGATCTTTAATTGTTAGATAAGGGGGGATAGAAATGGTGGCAAATAAAGTAAAAGCCACACCAGCAGCCAGAAATCAAGCAAGAAAAGACAACATAGAGTTAGATAGGCTGATTGGAAGTGGAGAAAATGGAAGAATACATCTAGTAGATGTGTTAAATTATATAGAAAATAATAAAGTAAAAGCAACTCCTTTAGCAAAAAGAATAGCGGAGGATTTAAATGTAGATTTAGAAAATGTTGTAGGTACTGGATACAATAGAAAAATAAAAAAGTCAGATATAGAAAAGATACATACAAAAGAGACTCTCGTATCAACTGATGTATCTAAATCTAATGATACAAAAAAAACAAAATCAAAGCATGAAAATTTAAGTACATTTAATACTGTAGAAGGAGAGTTTGAAAAGCCAAATCCAATGAGAGCAACTGTAGCAAAACGAATGTCAGAAAGCTACTTCAGTGCTCCTGTATTTACATTCAATATAGAGGTAGATGCTACAGAACTTAAAGCACTTAGAGCAAAATTAATAGATACAGTAAAAGAGTCTACTGGAGTAAAATTAACAATGACAGATTTAATAGTAATGGCTGTATCTAGAGTACTTCCAAAGCATCAAGCATTAAATTCAGCATGGACGGATAATGGAATATTTAGATATAAAGATATAAATATAGCTATTGCTGTTGGGCTGGATGAAGGTTTATATGTCCCAGTAGTAAAAAATGTAAATGAAAAATCGTTAAAAGAAATAGCCAAAGAAAGCAAAGAACTTGCTGAAAAAGTAAAAACAGGAAAGCTTTTACCAGCAGACCAAGAAGGTAACACATTTACTATAAGCAATGTTGGAATGTATGGCATAACGACATTTACCCCTATAATAAATATGCCTTCAAGTGCGATACTTGGTGTGGGAGCAACTCAAGATAAGTTTGTTCCAGTAAATGGGGAGGCTAAAATAAAACCTATAATGAATTTATCATTAACATCAGACCACAGAATAATAGATGGTACAGTAGCAGCTAAATTCTTAAAGGATTTAAAAGAATTATTAGAAAATCCATTATCAATGCTTGTATAGGTTTTGATATCTTACTCTTTATGTAAATAAATTGAATAAAATACATAAAAGGATGTGTGTAATTTTAATAGATTTAAAATTATTATGTGCAATATTATTTGTAAAAAATATCTGTATGAATATAAGAGGATTAACTAAAATATATAAAAAATAAATAGGAGGATAGCCTATGTCAGTAGAAGTCATAATGCCAAAAGCTGGAGTAGCTATGGAAGAAGGTACTATAGTATCTTGGCTAAAACAAGAAGGCGAAGAAGTAAAAATTGGAGAACCTATACTAGAGATAACAACAGATAAAGTCAACATGGAAATAGAATCAGAAGGAGAAGGTATACTTGCTACAATTATACACAAAGAAGAAGGAGAAGTATTACCAGTATTTACAGTAATAGGTGTAATAGCAGAAAAGGGAGAAAAGCAAGAAGAAATAAAGGCTAAATATTTATCTGGAAATATATCAAAAGAGGATTTAATTGTTGAAACAGAAAAAATAGAAATAGAAGAAGAAAAGACAATCAAAAAAGAGGGTAATCATGATTATGATGTGGTAGTAGTAGGTGGAGGTCCTGGAGGGTATTTATCAGCACTAAAAGCAGCTATATTAGGAGGAAAAGTTGCATTAGTAGAAGAGGACACATTAGGAGGAACTTGCCTAAATAGAGGTTGTATTCCTACAAAAACTTATGTAAAAACAGTAGAAATATTAGAAGAAATTGAACAATTATCAAAGAGAGGTGTGAAAGTATCTGTTGATAAGGAACAAGATATAAAAAAGGCTATAAAATATAAAAATAGAGTGGTTAAAAAGCTTACAGCTGGTGTTGGTGGATTGTTAAAAAGCAGAGGAGTAGATGTTTTTAATCTTAAAGCTACTGTCAAAGAAGCACATAAAGTAATATTATCAGATGGAAAAGTTTTAGATACAGAAAATACAATAATTGCCACTGGTTCTAAGGTGAGAATCTTACCAATAAAAGGGATAGAATCAAAATTAATAATAACTAGTACGGAAGCTTTAGATTTAGACATAGTACCAGAAGAGTTAGTAATAATTGGTGGTGGAGTAATAGGTTGTGAATTTGCAGAGATATTCAACTCAAGAGGCTCTAAAGTAACTATAATAGAAATGGAAGATAGAATAATTCCAAGAATGGACAAAGAATTGAGTCAGTCTTTAAGAGATTCACTTAAGAAAAAGGGAATAACTATATTAACTGAAAAGAAAGTTTCTGAATTTAAGGAAGAAGGAAATAAAATAGTAGTATGTATTGAAGGAGAAGAACCAATAAAGGCAGATTTAGGTCTATATGCTATAGGAAGACAAGCTAATCTATCTGGTATAGAAGACTTAGATGTTAAAATAGATAGAGGTTCAATAGCTGTAAATAGCAAAATGGAAACAAGTATACCAAGTATATATGCAGTAGGTGATGTTACTGGAGGTATAATGCTAGCTCATGCAGCTTTTAAAATGGGAGAGGTAGCAGCTTCAAATGCTTTAGGTATGGATGAAGAAGTAGATTTAAGTGCATTACCTAGTTGTGTTTATACAGTTCCAGAGGTTGCATCAGTTGGACTTACAGAAGAAGATGCTAAACAAAAATATAATATAAAAATCGGTAAATTTAACTTTGCTGGAAATGGAAGAGCTTTAGCTTCTGGGCAAGAGCAAGGATATGTAAAAGTAATATCAGATGCTAAATATGGAGAAATTTTAGGTGTGCATATGTTTGGATGTGGTGTAGCAGAACTTATAAATCATGCAGCATCATTTAAGGCATTAGAAATACCTGCCGATGAAGCTAGTGATTTGATTTTTGGTCATCCATGCACTTCAGAAGCTCTAATGGAAGCTTTAGCAGATGTAAATGGTGAGTGTTTACATTTACCAAAAAAATAAGCTATTAACCTAAGTTTATATAATATATAAAATCTTGAAACACTCAATTAGCCATACCCTTTTTGTATAAATGTATGTATTTATACAAAAAGGGGTATTTTTTTGGAAAAATATAACATAGAGTTATTTGTAGTTTTTGTTGTACAAAAAAGATAGTAATATAGAATAATAGTGTCATTTTATATTTATTACAGAAAGATTTAGGAGAAAAGACTTTTTTGTTTTTTAAGATAGTATTATTTGTAAAAAATAAAAAAAATTTTCTTAATATTTAAATAAAAGAATAGCTTGATTTAAACGTTATAAGTTTATGAAGTAAAAAATGGCACAAAAAAAACACTATGTGGCATGTAAGTTGCTTATATAAATAGTAAGGAGGGACAATTACAAATGAGGCAAAGAATAAAAAACTTAATTGAAAATGAAGATAAAAAAAATCCTTTAACAGATGAAGCAATTTCAAGTATGTTAAATATTCGAAGAGAAGATGTTACCTTTTTAAGAAATGAATTAAAAATAGAAGATTCTAGACAAAGAAGAAAAGTTGTTTTGATTAAAGCTATAAAAGATATTGTAAAAGAAGAAAAAAATATAAATAAAAATGATATAACAAGAAGATTAAATAGTATTGGATTTACTGTATCGAGATTTACAGTTATACAGTATTTAAAAGAAATCCAAGATTCTGGTGATTTAAAACATGATAAAGAGCATGATGATAAAAAAGAGGAACTAAATGATAAAGAAGAAAAAATAGATGTAGCCTTTGATAAATTAATAGGAAGTAGTGGAAGTTTAAGTACAATCATCAAATTAGCTAAGGCAGCTATACTTTATCCACCTCATGGATTGCATACTATTATTATGGGTCCAACTGGTGTTGGAAAAAGTGAGTTAGCAGAGTGCATGTATAACTTTGCAGTAGAATCATCTAGATTTCCTAAAAATGCACCATTTATAGTCTTTAATGCAGCTGACTACTCAGAAAATCCACAACTTTTGTTATCTCAATTATTTGGTCATGTTAAGGGTGCTTTTACAGGAGCTGATGAAACTAAAGAAGGTCTGGTAACAAAAGCAGATGGGGGAATCTTGTTTATAGATGAAATACATAGATTGCCCTATGAGGGTCAAGAAATACTCTTTCAATTGATTGATAAGGGAATGGTTAGAAAATTAGGAGAAACAAAGCTTACAAATAAAATAAATGTAATGATTATTTCTGCAACTTCTGAACCAATAGATTCTCATTTACTTAATACCTTTAAAAGACGTATACCTGTGACAATTGAAATACCAGAATTAGTTGCAAGACCATTAAACGAAAGATTTGACATTATAAACAATTTTTTCTTGATAGAAGCCCAAAGAATGGGAGCAAACATACACATAAAATCAGATGTCTTAAAAGCCCTTATGCTTTATGATTGTATAGGAAATGTAGGTCAGCTTAGAAGTGATATTCAAGTAGCTTGTGCTAGAGGACTATTAAATCAACTTACAAATAAACAAAAAGAAGTAAATATAAATATATCAGATGTACCTGGGTATGTGAAACAAGGTCTTATAAGGATAAGAAATTGTAGAGGAAAGATAGAAAATTATGTAGATGGAGATTTAATTATAGATTCAGACTTTCAAATTGAGATAGAAAAGAAAAATGAAGATATATATACTTTCCCAGATGAAATCTACAAACTTACTGAAAGAAGACACATTGATTTATTAGAACAAGGTTTAGATTTTGATGTTATCAATAGGATTGTCGGAGGAGAATTAGAAAGCTGTATTCAGAAGTACATAAAACAAGTTAAAAAAGTTTCTATCACTGAGAATTTACCTGATATAAGTCCAATTGTTGGAAAATACATTGTAGAGTTAACTTATGAAGTAATCAAAATAGCATCACAGTATCTTAATTCATTAGAACCAAATCTACATTTATGTTTAGCTGTTCATTTAAAAGCAGCTTTTGAAAGATTAAAAGAAGGAAAGGTAATATCAAATGCGCATTTGAAAGAGATAATAGGAAATTATCCATTAGAGTATTCTGTAGCAGAAAAGGTAGCACAACATTTAAAGGAAAGATACAATATAAATTTGCCAAAAGAAGAAATAGGTATAATAGCAATATATTTTAAAATGAGTAGTAGAGGAGAAATTTCTGAACAAAAAAAGATAGGTGTACTTCTCATGGCTCATGGAAGAGTTGCATCATCTGTGTGTGAGGTTACCAATAAGTTATTAGGTATTAATCACGCAAGGTATTTGGATATGCCATTTGAGAAAAAGCCGGAAGAAATGATTGAAGAAGCTACTACTGTAATAAAAGATATTGATGAAGGAAGAGGAGTAATTATATTAGTTGATATGGGTTCACTTTCATACTTTGGAGATATTATCTCTGGAAAAACAGGGATTGATATAAGAACAATATCTAGATTTGATACATTACTCTGTATAGAAGTCATACGAAGAGCAGTTCTACCAGATTTAACAATAGATGAGATAGTTGATGAAGTTAAAAATATAGAGCCATTAGTAAAAGATAAAGTTAGTAAAGAGAACAATTCAAAAGTAGACAATAGAAAGCCTATAATTGTAACATTATGTATTACTGGATTGGGAGGAGCTTGTAAGATAAAGCAAAGTTTAGAGGAAAGTATTAAAGGGATAAATGAAAAGGTTGATATAGAGACTATTGGTATGATTGAATATCCAAGTCTTGATTTAGAGATAAAACAAATAAGTAATGAGAAAAATGTAATCGCAATAGTTGGAACAATTGACCCTCAGATACCAAACATCCCATTTTTTAGCCTAGTAGACATTAATGATAAAACAAAATTAAATCAAATAAATAACTTAATTGATACAAATCAAATTGCCAAAATAAATAAAAAATATGAATTATCTGATTTAATTCAAGAAGAAGATATATTTGTAGATTTAGAAATAAAATCAAAAGAAGAAGTTCTCAAATATATGAGCAAAAAACTTAGAGAAAAAGGCTATGTAACAAAAAATTTCTATAAAAAAGTAGTGGAAAGAGATAACTTATTTCCAACTGAGTTGTCAGATGGAATAGCAATACCTCATACAGATGGAATTGATGTAATCAGACCAGCAATAAGCATAGCAATCTTAAAAAATCCTATTGTATGGAGTAAAAACAAAGTAAAAATAATACTTCTACTAGCTGTAGACCAGAAATGTTTTAATCCATTGAATACTCTACTTACATTTATAGAAACAGATGAATTTAAAAAAATAAAAAACATTAAAGATAGAGATTTTATTAGGGAGATGATATTAGATGGAGTCAATGCAAATAATTAGTAGCAATTTAATTTTTAAAGATATTGAAGTATCAAGTAATGAAGATGCTTTGAAGTTTTTGGGACAACGTTTATTTGAGGAACAATATGTAAAAAAAAGTTATATAGAAGCAGTCATAGCAAGAGAGAAAAAATATGCAACAGGACTGCCAACAGGAATTTATGGAGTAGCAATACCACATACAGATATAGTCCATGTAAATGAACCAGGGATAGCTATTGGTATATTAAATGAACCTGTAAAATTCATAATGATGGGTACAGATGATACTGAAATTGATGTAAAGGTTATATTTATGTTGGCAGTTAAAGAGCCACAAGAGCAATTACAACTATTAGAAAGACTTATGACAATATTTCAAGATGAAAATATTTTAAATAATATTATTGATTTAAGTGAAGAAAGTGTAAGTGATTTATTAAATTCTAAACTGAATAATTAAACATACACAAATAGTATTAAAAATATAAAAAGTTATCAAAGATTTCTAATTACAGATATCTTTAAAAATAAAATAATTTTAATGGGGGTGAATAATGTGGCTAAAAAAATATTAGTTGCATGTGGAACAGGAGTATGTACTTCAACAATTGCTATAAACAAATTAAAGAAGGCATTAGAAGAAGCTGGTAAATTAGATAGGGTTAGTATTACGCAATGTAAAGTAGTAGAAGTGGCTTCAAAAGCACCAGATTATAATTTAATAATCTGTACTACACAAATATCTAGTAGTATAAAAACACCTGTAATAAATGGGCTACCTTTTTTAACTGGAGTAGGAATGGATAAATTAATCAAAGAAGTGCTTGAAAAATTAGAGTTATAATTTGAACTTTTAAATGAAATAGTCTCTAAAATTTTTCGGTTTTAGAGACTGAAAATTAAATAGAGGAGGAAGTTTAGATGGCGATATTAAATTTCATTGTTGGTTTGGGTGCACAAGTAATGATGCCAATAATAATATGTATTTTTGGCTTGATATTAGGTACAAAGCTTGGGAAATCTTTAAGAGCTGGTTTAACAGTAGGGGTTGGATTTATAGGTCTTAATACTATTATAGCTTTGTTAACAGATAACTTAGGTCCAGCTACACAACAAATGGTCAAAAATTTAGGGCTAAGCTTATCAATAATAGATGTTGGATGGCCAGCAGCATCAGCTATAGCTTTTGCATCAACAGTGGGTGCTTTAATTATTCCAATAGGTCTTGTAGTAAATATAGTTATGTTAATTACTAATACAACTCAAACTGTTGATGTAGATATATGGGATTACTGGCATTTTGCATTTACAGGAGCTTTGGTGGCAGGGGCTACACAAAGTGTTATGTGGGGTGTATTTGCAGCAGTAGCCAATATGGTAATTGTTTTAGTAATGGCAGATTTAACAGCTCCAGGTATAGAAGAATACTTAGGAATGCCAGGTATATCTCTTCCTCATGGATTTACACAAGCATTTGTTCCAATTGCTATAGTTGTAAATAAAGTACTAGATTTGATTCCAGGGATAAATAAAATTGAAATAAATGCTGACACATTACAGAAAAAATTTGGTCTATTTGGAGAACCTTTAATAATGGGGTCTTTAATAGGGATAATAATTGGTATTGCAGCGAAGTATGACATAAAAGGTATATTGCAGTTAGGAATAACTATGGGAGCTGTTTTAATACTAATTCCAAAGATGGCAGCTTTGTTAATGGAAGGTTTGTTGCCAGTTTCAGAGGCAGCACAAGAATTTATTGAAAAGAGATTTAAAAATAGAGGTAAAATATACATCGGTTTAGATTCAGCAGTAGGAATAGGACATCCTGTTACATTATCAGTTGCATTAGTACTAGTACCTCTAACTATAGTTATAGCAGCTATCTTACCAGGTAATAAAGTTTTACCTTTTGCAGATTTAGCTGTAATACCATTTGCACTTGTTTTAATCGTCCCAATTACAAAAGGGAATGTATTTAGAACTCTAATAATAGGAATAGTTATTATTACTTCTGGACTACTAATTGCAACTAATTTAGCACCTCTATTTACCCAAATGGCTTTAAATGCAAGCTTTAAAATGCCTGAAGGAGCAACTATGATTTCAAGTATTTGTGATGGTGCAAATCCATTAAGCTGGGTATTTGTAAAAATTATGAATTACAAAGTAATTGGAGGAATAATTTTGGCAGTTATAGCTTTAGGGATGGCTATCTATAATAGAAGTAGAATAATAAAGGAAAATAAAGCATTGTCTACACAAGATGAAGCTTAAATGCAATTTTATTAAGGAGTGTGTAAATTATGAAAAAATATATATATGATTCTAAAAGATATATAGTTAGTGTAACAATACCAGGAATTTTTATGATTTTAATATTGATTTATGCACTATTTAATAATTATATAAATCCTAGTATTAATATATATAGCCTGATGATAGTTATTTGTACTTATGGAGTATTTAATACGTTTGTATCTTCAAGTAATCCTAAAATGATTACTATGGACAATAAATACATATGTTTTAGTTCATTTAATATTACACATAAGTATGAAATTAAAGATATAAAAAAAATAAGAATAAGAGAATTTCATGACAAAAAAATGTATCTAAAAATTAATGATGGTAGTTTTCTTAAGGGGAGATATTGGATAAAAACAAACATGTTTAATGGCAATATAGAATTATATAATTATTTTATTGAATTAGAAGAATGTTTGCACCCAGAATCATTAAAATTTAGAAATAAAAGCTTAAAGAGTAATGAACTATAAAAAATGAAAATTTCAAATTAAAATCGACTTGTGTTTAGTATAAGTATATAAGTTTAAATTTTATAAAGAGTTTTTAGAATTTTCAATTAAAATATCAAGAGTAATATCTTATTGTGTAAGATATATAACAGGAACATATAAAACTATGTTTCTAATAAATGGGAGGATTTAGCTAATGTTATTAGAAAATTTGAGAAAAGAGGTATTACAAGCGTCTTTAGACCTTCTAAACTATAATTTAGTTACATTGACAGGAGGAAATGTCAGTGGAAGAGATGAAGAAACTGGATATATAGCAATCACACCAAGTGGAATGGATTATAGAAATCTTACACCAAGTGATATTGTTGTAATAGATATAGATGGAAATACTGTAGATGGTAAATGGAAAGCATCAGTGGATTCACCAGACCACTTATATATATATAAACATAGAAATGATATAAATAGTATAATACATACACACTCTACATATTCAAGTTGCTTTGCAATTTTAAATGAGTCTATAGAGTGTGCAAGTACAACTCTTGCAAATGAAGTAGGAGGTTCAGTTCCAGTTGCAAAATTTTCACCACCAACATCTAATCAGATGGGAAAATGTGTTATTGATGCAATAGGTGATAAGAGAGCTTGTCTTTTAGCAAATCATGGAGTAATTGCAGTTGGACCATCTGTAAACCATGCATTTACAGCAGCAGTAATGTTAGAAGACGCAGCAAAAGTATATTATTTGGCAAAGTCAATTGGTACACCAGTATTATTGCCAGATGAAGAAATTCAAAGAGCTAGAAATGTATTTCTTAATGTGTATGGTCAAGACAAGTAAACCTAATAAAACTCTCATAGTAATATAAAAACACAGATGTTCAGTAATAGTAAGGTGTTGTATTATGTTATAATAAGTTTAATGATTTAGAAAGAATAATTTAAAGTTAAATACTATGTAAACTTATTTAAATTTAAAATAAATAGGAAGATAAAATATAAAAGGAGTCTATATTTTTATGTATTACTTATTAAACAAAAACACCAATCCTTACTTTAATTTAGCTCTAGAAGAGTATCTATTTTTAAATGAGAAATATAATGATGATATCATAATCATATGGAGAAATGAAGAATCTATTTTTATAGGAAAAAATCAAAATCCATATCAGGAGATACATCATGATGTTATTGAAAATGGCGAAATTCCCATTTTAAGAAGAATATCTGGTGGAGGTACTGTGTATCATGACTTAGGAAACATCAATATGTCATTTATACAAAAAAATAGAAATCTTCATGAAATAGATTTTTTAGAACATACTAAATTTATGCAAAGTATGCTTTTATCATTTGGATTAGATGTATCCATAACAGAAAGAAAAGATTTATTCTTGAATGGCAAAAAAATTTCTGGTTCTGCACAATCTATAAAAAGGCAAAATTCTCTTTATCATGGAACTCTTCTTTATGATTCAGATTTAAATAAATTAACTAAGTATTTAAATTCAGATAAATCAACAGAATCAAAGGCAACTAAGTCTGTTTCAAGCAAAGTTACAAATATTAATTTTCTACTTAAAAAAGATATATATTATTTTTTAGATTATTGTGTTAATTATATAAAAAATAATATAAAAAATATAAAAGAAATTGAATTAGACGATGATGATATCAAAAGTGTATACAATCTGGTAGAAGATAAATATAAAAAAACAGAATGGATATATAATAAAACGCCTAAGTTTCAAATAGTTTTACCAATTGATAATAAAAGGAAAATCAATGTACATGTTAATAAATGGAAAATATCAAAATGTTTTATTTCTTGTGAAGATGGTATAGTCAATATGGATAAATTGATAGAAGTAGATTTTAACAAACAAGAAATAAAAAACAAAATTTTAGAAAATTATCCAGATTACATGGATTTAATTGATTTAATATTTTAATACAAAACCTCTAGATTGATAAACTTGTTTTATATCAATCTAGAGGTTTAAATATTTTTTATAGATATACAAACTGTTACAAAGTTGTAAAATAAAAAGATGAAGCTATTGAAAAATCAATATAATTTGCAACAAACACACATATTTTAGGCTAGAAAATGGATATTACCTATTTATACAACTGAAAATTTAATATATAATTAATCAGATGGTTAAAATATAAAAACATTAAAAGTTTTAATAAATGATAGGTAAAAATAAAATACGAGGTGATACCATGTATAGTGTTATAATTGTTGCGGCAGGAAGCGGAAGGAGAATGAACTTAGACGTAAATAAGCAGTTCATAAAATTAAGAGAAAAAGAAATCATAGCGCATACAATTCAAGTTTTTTACGAAAATATAAATATAGATGAAATTGTGGTATGTATAAAAAAAGAAGAGGAAGATTTTTTTAAGGAAAATATAATAAATAAATATAACTTTAAAAATATAAAAATAGCATATGGTGGAAAAGAAAGACAAGACTCAATATATAATGGATTAAAAAAATTAGATAAAAATTGTGATATAGTACTTATTCATGATGGAGCGAGACCTTTTGTAGACCATAGAATAATAAATGAATCTATAAAAATGGCTAAAGAAAAAAAGGCCGTAGTTGTAGGTGTACCAGTAAGTGATACTATAAAAATAGTATCTGATGGTACAGTACAAGAAACTCCAGAAAGAAGTCTATTGTGGGCAGCACAAACCCCTCAAACTTTTGAATATAATCTTATAATAAATGCTTATGAACAAGCGTATAAAACTAACTATTATGGAACAGATGACTCAATGCTAGTAGAAAATATAGGGCAAAGTGTTACGATGGTAATGGGTTCTTATGAAAATATAAAAATAACTAGTCCAGAAGATTTAAATATAGCAGAACAAATATTAAATATGGAAAAAAGAGATGAAGTGAATAGTAGAAGGAGAATTATATGAGAATAGGATTGGGATATGATGTACACAAATTGACAGAAGAAAGAAAACTTATAATTGGTGGAGTAGAGATACCACATGATAAAGGTTTACTAGGTCATTCTGATGCTGATGTATTGATACATGCAATAATGGATTCTATTTTAGGGGCATTAGCTTTAGGCGATATAGGTAAGCATTTCCCAGATACAGATGAAAAATATAAGGGAATAGATAGTATGAAATTATTAGAACATGTATATAATCTAATAACAAGTAAAGGATATAAAATTGGTAATATAGATAGTACTATAATTGCTCAAAGTCCTAAGATGGCTCCTCACATTGAGCGTATGAGAAAAAACATAGCAAAAGTTTTAAATACAGATATTGAAAACATAAATATAAAAGCAACTACAGAAGAAGGTCTTGGTTTTACAGGAGCAAAACAAGGAATAGCTTCACAAAGTATTTGTTTATTATTATTGACAAGTCAGAATAATTAATATATTATTAGTAATAAGTTTAATGGATATCAAATAATAGGCCTATATAGAATATCTATAATATGTGAATTTAAGTAAAATTAATATAAATATAAAATTAGCTATGATAAAGAAATAGTAAAATGACGAAATCTTCACAGAGAGAAAACAGAGGTGAGAGTTTTCAAGAGGAAGTCTTTGAACCTGTCTTTTAGCTTAAAGGTATAAAAATCTTTACGGTAGGAACCGTTACATTCCCTAAAGAGAGCTATTTATATAGCTAACTAGAGTGGTACCGCGGAAATCAAACCTTTCGTCTCTATACTTGTATAGAGATGAGGGTTTTTTTATATTTTCAGGAAAACAATATTCAGGAGGAATTTATTAATGAAAATGTCTAAAATGTTTATGCCAACATTGAAGGAGATTCCAGCAGATGCTGAAATCACAAGCCATCAATTAATGGTGAGGTCAGGAATGATAAAAAAAATGACTTCAGGAGTTTATAATCAATTGCCAATGGGGTTAAGGGTATTCAAAAAAATTGAGCAAATAATTAGAGAAGAATTAAATAAAAAAGATTGTCAAGAAATATTATGTGCGGCTTTACTTCCATCAGAATTGTGGAAAGAATCTGGAAGATGGACTGCTATGGGTGCAGAAATGTTTAGGTTAAAAGATAGAACAGAAAGAGAGTACTGCCTTGGGCCAACGCATGAAGAAGCTTTTACTGACATAATAAGACAAGAGATTACTTCATATAAACAATTACCACTGAACTTGTATCAAATACAAGTAAAGTATAGAGATGAGAGAAGACCAAGATTTGGTGTTATGAGAACTAAGACTTTTACAATGAAGGATGCATACAGCTTTGATGTAGATGAAGCAGGGTTAGATAAATCATATCAAGATATGTTTGATGCATATGTAAGTATATTTGATAGATGTGGATTAGACAATAGCCCAGTACAGGCAGACTCAGGAGCTATAGGAGGTTCTACATCAGCTGAGTTTATGGTTAAATCAGAAGTTGGAGAAGATGAAGTTGTATTCTGTAGTGGATGTGACTATGCAGCCAATGTAGAAAGAGCAGAGTCTTGTAATGCAGTATCAGAAAAAGAAGAAATGAAGGAATTAGAAGAAGTTCATACACCAGGAGCATCTACAATAAAAGAATTAGAAGAGTTTTTAAATGCTTCTCCAGATAAATTTGCTAAGACTTTAGTATATGAAGCAGATGGGAAAACAGTTGTAGTTGTTGTAAGAGGAGATAGAGAAGTTAATGAAGTTAAGGTATCTAATGCAATAGGTTCTGTTATAGAATTTGCACTTGCTACAGACGATGTTGTAAGAGAAGTAACTAATGCAGAGGTTGGGTTTGCTGGGCCAATAGGAGTAAATGCTGATTATGTCTTTATAGATAAAGAAATTGTTGAGCAAAGAAATATAGTTGTTGGAGCTAATAAAACTGAGTATCACATAAGAAATGCTAACTATGGAAGAGATTTTGAAGGTATAGTTGGAGACTTTAGAAATGTTCAAGAAGGTGACAAATGTATAGTGTGTGGTAAACCTCTTGAAATAGCTAGAGGTGTTGAAGTAGGACACATATTTAAGTTAGGAACTAAATACTCAGAATCTATGAATGCAAACTTTATTGATAGAGATGGTAAATCAAAACCTATAATAATGGGATGCTATGGTATAGGTGTAGAAAGAACAGCAGCAGCTATAATTGAGCAACATAATGATGAAAAAGGTATAATTTGGCCTTTATCAGTAGCTCCATATCATGTTGTGATAGTTCCAGCAAATATGAAAAATGAGGAACAAATGTCATTAGCTGAAAAGATATATAATGATTTACAAGATATGGGTGTTGAAGTCTTATTAGACGATAGAGATGAAAGAATTGGTGTTAAATTCAACGATTCAGAATTAATAGGAATACCTATGAGAATTACAGTAGGTAAAAATATTGATGAAGGTAAAGTAGAATTTAAACTTAGATACGAAGAAGATAAAGAGTTAATTAAAATAGAAGAAATAAGTGAAAAAGTAAAAGCAGAATTTATCAAAAACAATGTTAAGTTAGGATAATAATTTAAAGAAAGCTACTGTATAGATAATCAGAGTTGTACTTTATAAATGCCCTTTTATCTATATAAAAAAGATAAAAGGGTGTTTTTGTATAAAAACATAATAAATGAGGAGGTAATTAAGATGGCAAAAAATGAAAAACAATTTGTTGAAGAAATAACAAAGATGGAAGATGATTTTCCACAATGGTATACGGATGTTATAACTAAGACTGATTTAGTTGATTATGCACCAGTAAAAGGATTTATGGTCGTAAAACCATATGGATATGCTTTATGGGAAAAAATGCAAGAATTTATGGATAAAAAATTCAAAGAAACTGGACACAAAAACTGTTATTTTCCATTATTGATACCAGAAAGTTTATTAAACAAAGAAGCAGAGCATGTTGAGGGGTTTGCTCCAGAAGTTGCATGGGTAACACATGGAGGAAATAAAAAACTAGAAGAAAGATTATGTGTAAGACCTACTTCAGAAACTATAATATGTACAATGTATGCTAAATGGCTAAAATCATATAGAGAGTTACCATATCTTTATAATCAATGGTGTTCAGTTGTTAGATGGGAAAAATCAACTAGACCTTTCTTAAGAACATCTGAATTCTTATGGCAAGAAGGTCATACATTACATGAAACAGCAGAAGAAGCACAACAAGAAACAATACAACAACTAGAAATATATAAAGCTTTATGTGAAGAATTGCTTGCAATGCCAGTTGTATCTGGTCAAAAAAGTGAAAGTGAAAAATTTGCAGGTGGTGAAAGAACATATACTATAGAAGCTATGATGCATGATGGGAAAGCATTACAATCAGGTACAAGTCACTTCTTAGGACAACACTTTACAAAAGCGTTTGATATTACTTTTGCAGATAGAGAAGGTAACTTAGCTAATCCATATCATACATCTTGGGGAGCATCTACAAGACTTATAGGTGGGCTTATAATGACTCATAGTGATAATAGAGGTTTAGTATTACCACCAAGAGTAGCCCCAATACAAGTTGTTATAGTTCCTATAGCTGCTAAAAAAGGCAATGTAATGGAAACTGTTGATAAAATATATGCAGATTTAAAAGCTAAAGGAGTAACTGTAGAAGTTGATGATAGAGATAACTATACAACTGGATGGAAATTTAATGAGTGGGAAATGAAAGGTGTACCAGTAAGAATTGAAATTGGACCAAAAGATATAGAAAATAATCAAGCTATGATATTTAGAAGAGATACTCTAGAAAAGAGTTCTATGCCTCTAGAAGGATTAGCTGATGCTGTATATGATTTATTTGATGTTATACACAATGATATGTTTGAAAAAGCAAGAAAACATAGAGAAGATAATACATCTGTAGTTGAAAATATGGATGAATTTAGAAAGGCCTTGGAAGAAAAACCAGGATTCATAAAAACTATGTGGTGTGGAGATGCTGAATGTGAGGCTAAGATTAAGGAAGAGACAGGGGCGACTATAAGATGTCTACCTTTTGAACAAGAAAACTTAGGTCACAAGTGTATATATTGTGGAAAAGAAGCAGACCATATGGTAGTAATGGCAAAAGCTTACTAGAATCAAATATTTAAATGTAAAAATAATTTAGCTGGGATGTAAAGTATTAAATACTTTATCCCAGTTTTTTATTGTTTAATATTCTACTAAGATTAATAATACTTTCAATGGGTGATAATAATATAACTGAGTAGATTAAAGATTTGAAAAAGTAAAATTTTAAATTTAAATAATGTTAAAGAAGATTCTAATAGCAAGGAACATGTAGAAGAAGGATTTAGAAATTACAATAAAATTGCCGAAAAGCCCCCTTCTTTAGATGTGGGGATGAAAGGCAAGGTCTTAATATAAATAAAAGTCAGAATAATACTTGCAACCTAACACTACGAATGATAGATTATGTGTAGGAGGTGTTAGTTTTTATGTATAAATCTAACGGAAATATAACATATGATTGTAAATATCATATAATATTTTGTCCTAAGTATCGTAAACCTGTTTTAGTTGGCGAAGTAGAAAAGATGTTAAAGGAGATAATACCATATAAAGCAGATGAACTTGGAGCAGAAATAATAGAAATGGAAATAAACAAAGACCATGTGCATTTATTAATATCATGTGACCCACAATTTGGAATCCATAAAGTAGTAAAAGGTTTTAGTTCAAGAGTATTAAGAGAAAATTTCCAACATTTAAAGTCTAGTATGCCTAGTATGTGGACTAATAGTTATTTCGTAGGAACTGTTGGCTCTGTAAGTTTAGAAGTAGTTAAACAATACGTAGAGAATCAACAAGTTAGGAGTAAGAAAAAATGATAAAAACTCATAGAGTAAAATTAAACCTAACTAGAACACAATTTGAATTAGTAAGGGAAAAACAAATAGAGAGTGCTAATTGTTGAAATCATATAGTTAGCTTA
>NZ_JAGWCT010000030.1:0-43583 GCF_020657815.1 Clostridioides sp. ZZV15-6597
CTATTATTATTATGGGAATATTAAATAATAGCATATTGGTATATAATATATATGTTACAAAAATAGAGAATCTTTAGGAGTGATATAATTTGGAAAAAAAATTAATTATAATAGATGGAAATTCAATAATAAATAGAGCGTTTTATGCTTTGCCAGAAATGAATAATAAAGAAGGCTTAAAAACTAATGCTATATACGGATTTACGACAATGTTGTTTAAAATAATAGATATATATAAACCAACACATATAAGTGTAGCTTTTGATAGAAAAGCACCTACATTTAGACACTTAGAGTATAAAGAGTATAAAGCAGGAAGAAAGGGAATGCCAGATGAATTAGCGGAGCAATTACAGCCACTAAAAGACCTTTTAGATAAATTTAAAATAAATAGATTAGAAATAGATGGTTATGAAGCTGATGATATTATAGGAACTGTTTCTAAAAAAGCAGAGGATAATGGATATAAGGTATACATAGTAACTGGAGATAAAGATGCCATTCAACTTGCTTCAGATAAGACTACTACTCTTATAACAAAAAAGGGTGTAGGAGAAGTTGAAGAATATGATTTTAACTCTGTAATTGAAAAATATGAAATGACTCCAACTCAGTTTATTGACTTAAAAGGGCTTATGGGAGATAAGTCAGATAACATACCAGGAGTACCTGGAATAGGAGAAAAAACAGGAATAAAACTTATAAAAGAGTTTTCTAGCATAGAGAATTTAATAGAAAATACAGATAAACTTAAAGGAAGTGTAAAAAAGAAGATAGAAGAAAATAAAGAAATAGCCATTCAAAGTAAAAGGCTTGCAACAATTATAAGGGATGTACCAATAGAAGTAAATTTAGATAGTATGATTTTTGGCGATTATGATAAAGATGAACTTTTAGATAAGTTTAGATATTTTGGATTTACAAGTCTTTTATCAAGATTAGTTGATTTGGTTGACTCAGATGATACTGAACAAGTAGAAGAAAAAATAGAAATATTAAAATTAAAAGATATAGATAAATTTATAGACGAAGTAAATAAAAAAGGACAAGTTATTTTAAAAACTGTTAGAGGACAAGGTAATATACTTGAAAAAAATATAATATATATCTTTATAAGTGTAGATGGAGAAAAAATATATTATATAGATTCAGATGAGATGACAAAATTAGATGGTATACTTTCAAATAAAGAAATCAAGAAATTTGGATATAATTTAAAGGATGATTATATATCTTTAAAGCCATATAATATAAACTTGGAAAATATAAATTTTGATATAACAATAGCTGAGTATTTAATAGATTCTACTTCATCTACCTCATATGACTGTAGTGCTATAGCTATGAAATACTTATCAAAAAAAGTTAAATCAAAAGAAGAATTACTAGGTAAAGGTGTTAAATCTAAGAACTACGAAGATTTAGAATTTGAAGAGTTAGCTGAGTATATGGGGCAAATAATATGCACAGTTAAAGAAACAATTCCTATGATGGAAAGAAGTTTAATCGATATGAGTATGGATGGTCTTTTTTATCATGTAGAAATGCCTTTAGTGGAAGTTTTAGGACATATGGAGTATGAAGGTATAAAAGTAGATAAGAGTATATTAGATGACCTAAGCATTGAGTTTAAAGAAATAATTTCTACACTAGAAAAGGAAATCTATGAATTATCAGGAGAGCCATTTAATATAAATTCACCAAAACAATTAGGTGTTATATTGTTTGAAAAATTAGAACTTCCAATAATCAAAAAAACTAAGACTGGATACTCAACTAATGCAGATGTTTTAGAAAAATTAAGGGATAAACATCCAATAATCGATAAAATAACTGAGTATAGACAAATAGTAAAGCTGAACTCTACTTATGTTGAAGGTCTTCTAAACATAATAAATCCAGAAAGTAATAGAATTCATTCATCATTTAATCAAACTATAACAACTACTGGAAGAATTTCATCTACAGAACCAAATCTTCAAAATATACCTATAAAAATGGAAATGGGTAGAAAAATAAGAAAGGTGTTTATTGCAGATGAAAATTGTAAGCTAGTTGATGCCGATTACTCACAAGTAGAACTTAGAGTTCTTGCACATATGAGTCAAGATGAAAATATGATAGAAGCATTCAAACATAATGAAGATATTCATACTAAAACAGCTTCACAAGTTTTTAATGTTTCTATGGAAGATGTAACTAGTGAGCTAAGAGGTGCAGCTAAGGCAGTAAACTTTGGTATTATATATGGTAAAAGTGATTTTGGATTGGCGGATGATTTAAATATACCTGTTCCAAAAGCAAAAGAGTATATAGAAAGTTATTTTGCTAAATATCATAAGATAAAAGAGTTTATGGACACTACAGTAGAAAAGGCTAGTGAAGATGGTTATGCTGTGACTATCTTAAACAGAAGGAGATATATACCAGAAATAAAGTCTAGCAATTTTATGGAGCGAAATAGAGGGAAGAGATTTGCAATGAATGCACCAATACAAGGAAGTGCAGCAGATATAATAAAGATTGCTATGATAAATGTTCACAAAAAGTTAGAAGAAAATAATTTGAAATCAAAACTTATACTACAAGTTCATGATGAATTGATAGTTGAAGCAATTGACGATGAAATAGATATAGTTAAAAAAATTGTAAAAGATGAAATGGAAAATGCTGTAAATATGGATGTTCACTTAGATGTAGATTTAAATGTTGGTAGTTCGTGGTATGAGACAAAGTAGGTGATTTTATGTTGATATTAGGACTTACAGGAGGAATAGGCTGTGGAAAAAGCAGCCTATCAAATATATTTAGAAAATTTAACATTATTATAGTGGATGCAGATATTATATCTAGACAAATATTTGATGATAAGTTGTTATTAGAAGCAGTATTTAAACATTTTGGTCGAAATATAAAAAAGGATGATGGGACTTTAGATAGAAAAGCTCTTGGGAAAATAGTTTTTAATGACGAAGAAAAACTTAATGAGTTAAATAATCTGACACATCCAATAATAAGAGAAAAAATAATAAGTGATATAGAAGAAGCCAGAAAAAAAGGCGAAAAGATAGTAATATTAGATGCAGCAATATTAGTAGAAAGTGGATTTTTGGAAATAGTAGATAAGCTATTAGTGGTTACTTGTAAACAAGAAGTACAAATTAGCCGAATACAAAAGAGAGATAATTGTAGTAAACAAGAAGCACTTAGCAGAATAAATTCACAAATGAGTCAGGAAGAAAAATCCAAATATGGTGATTATATAATAGATAATTCGGGAACAATAACTGAATTAGAGAATAAAGTATACAAATTTATTGAATACATGAAGGAGAATTGGCGTGAATAATAAGAAAGTATTGATTCTATCTATTTTTATAATCTTATTTGGGGCACTATTAATGGAAAGTAAAATAATACATAAGTTTTTGTATCCTAAAAAATACTCAGAGTATGTAGAAAAATATTCTAAAGAATTTAATTTAGATGAAAATATAGTTTACAGTGTCATAAAGGCAGAAAGTAAGTTTAATAGTTCTGCTGTTTCAAAAAAAGAGGCCAAAGGGTTAATGCAAATACTAGACATAACTAGAGATTGGGGAGCGGAAGAACTGAATCTAGAAAATATCGATATTTTTGACCCAGAAACTAACATAAGAATTGGTTGTTGGTATTTAAATAAATTATATAAAGAATTTGGTTCATTGGATTTAGTAATAGCTGCATATAATGGTGGTTCAGGTAATGTAAAGAAATGGTTAGAAAATAACGAATATAGTAAAGATGGAAAGAATCTACATGATATACCTTTTGAACAAACTTCAAAGTATGTAGAAAAAGTAAAAAATAATTATAAAAATTATAATAAGATATATGGCGAGAAGGGGAAAAACTAATGAAGAAAATAAAAATCTTAACAATAATTTTAGCTATAACTCTTATGATAGTTGGTTGTAGTAATACAAAAACAAAACAAAGTAGTAGCGAATCAAGTATTAAAAGTCAAAGCTCTATAGATGCCAAATATATAAACTTAACGATGGTGACTCCTAAGACTATAAACCCTATAACAAATACTGATAAGTCTGTTGGCTACATAATGAACTTAATCTATGATGGTTTGTTTACAATAGATGAAAACTATAATGTAACTCCTCAATTAGTGAAGGAGTACAATATAGCTCAAGATGGAATGAGTATAGATATAAAGCTAAATGATGCAAAATGGCATGATGGGAAAGCTGTTACTTCAAATGATGTAAACTATACAATTGGTTTAATTCAAAAAAGTGCAGAAAGTCCATATAATGAATTTACAAAAAATATAGCTTCTGTAAATATTAAATCAGATAAAGATTTTACAATAAAATTTAAAGCTAAATATGCTTTTTCTATTGATAGTTTAATTTTTCCAATAGTATCTCAAAATCATTTAGATTCAAAAGATGTAAATGACAAAAATAATAATATGATAGGAAATGGGAAATATAAAATAGAATCATATACAGAAAGAGAAGGAATGATTTTATCTGTGAACAAGGATTACTATGAAGAAGTTCCTAAAGCTATGAAAAATGTAAAAGTGGGAATGGTTCCTAATGAAGATGCTAGAACATCTATGGTTATGGCTCTTGATAGTGATATAACAAATGTTACACTGAATGATTTGAGCAAATTTCAAGAAAAAGAGTTTAATATAACAAAATATCAAGGTAGAGATTATGAATGTGTATTATTTAATTACAATAATTCTTTTTTTAAGGATGTCAATTTTAGAAAAGCAATTGCACATTCTATAAATAAAAATAGAATTATTAGTGAAGGTTATATGGATGATGCAACTCCTGTTAATTTTCCACTTAACTCAAAATCAAAATATTATAGTAGTGATGTGAAAGATTTAGAATACAATAAAGATAAAGCAATTGAGTATCTTAATAAAATAGAATATGCAAATATAAATGCAGTGAATACAAAAAATGATAAAGTAGATAAAAAACAAAAAAAATCAACTAAAAAAAATACAAAAAAACTTACTGCTGAAGAACAAAAAAAGGCTGAACAAGAAGAAGCTGAGAGAGTAAAAAAAGAAGCTGAAGATAAAAAAAATAAAGAAAAAGATGAAGTAAAGAAAAGACTTTCTGAAATGAATTTAAAAATAATAGTAAATAAAGATAATAGTGAGAGGCTAAAAACATCACATATAATAAGTGAAAACCTAAAAGCTATAGGAATAAACAATACAATAAATCAGTTATCAGATAAAGAAATGGAAAGTGTGCTTAATTCTAAAAATTACGATTTAGCATTGGTAGGGTGGAATTTATCGAGCGTACCAGATGTAAGTAGTATAATAGCAAGCAGTGGATATACTGATGATAAGTTAAATGGATATATGTCTGCACTGACAAGTTCTGCATCTGAAATTGAAACAAAGAAAGCATATAAAGTTGTACAGAAGTATGTTAGAGACAATGTAACATTTATCAGTTTAGCTATTAGAAACAACTATATTGTAAGCAATAGTAGACTAAAAGGAAAAATTACTCCAAATGAATTTGATGTATATGAGGGAATCTCTAACTTAGATATAAGCTCAAATGAATCAAAATAAATTAAATGATTAATTTATATTTAAAAAATTTAAACTGTATGATAAAATACCCTTATAGGGTATAAGGAGGTAATTGATATGAAAAAGAAACTATTAGTAGAAGGTATGAGTTGTGGACACTGTGTAAATCATCTTAAAACTGCATTAACAGAAGATATAGATGATGTTGAAGTTTTAGATGTAGATTTAGAAAATAAATGTGCATCTGTAGACATGAAAGATGATGTGTCAGTTGATAAGTTAAAAGAAGTAATAGCAGAGTTAGGTTTTGAATTAAAAGGAATTGAATAAAAAAATAATAAAATAAAAAAAGACCTCTATTGGGGGAGTAATAGAGGTCTAAAAATGGGGGAGATTGAGTATGTTTGATTTTACATTACTATTATCTCCCCTTTTAAATTAATATATACATAAAAAGTAAAAAATTTCGAGAAAGATTCACATTTCTTAAACTTTTTGAATATACTATAAATAGCTAAGGGAGGGAGTATCATGGAGTCTAGAGGATATAAAGAAGATTTAAAAAAAATGATACTTGATATGGCCCACAAAGAACTTGAGAGTTATGTATCACAAAAAGGAGCAAAAAAATACTTTGAAGGTAATTTGGATAAAGTTATTAATAATAATATAAAAAAATTCAATCAAAGTATTGGTCTTAATAGAGTATATTTAAAAATGTTAAAAAAGTGTGCATATCAAGAAAGTGTAACTTCGATATCAAGAACCATCAAAAAAGAAACATTATTTAAATCAAAAAAAGAGCTATTTGCTTTTTCAGAGTACTTAAAGCTTAATGTTAATAAGCGACTTTCATATAATCAGATTTTAAGAAAAATATCAAGGTATATATACTATAATAGAAATTCATATGCTCAAAAATACGTTACTTTCAAAAGAGGAGATGAAGAATATCTTTTAGAACCTGAGAAAATAAAAGATGAATTGATATCAAGCTATAGGTCAAAAACTAGAGAAGATATGAAATCAATAGCAAAACTTTTGGATATAGAAATAGAGGAAGATTATAGTGCTGAAGATATTAGAAAAAAAGTAATAAACTATATTATAAAAGAAAAAATTAAAAATTAAATATAAAAATTTTAAAAAATAAGTTCTATTATTTTACACAATCAAGATAACTTGAGTACAATTTTTTCATGTGTTTAATAGAACTTATTCTTTTTTTGACATATTCTTTTAAATAATTTAATGCTACTTAGGTATTACACAGCATTATTCAAATTTTTAACTTAATTTGATTTAAATAAAGTTATAATAATGATATAATATAAAAAAAGTAAAAATTGGAGAGTGATTTCAAAATGAAGTTTAGTTTTTGCCATAATAATTTTAATGTTACTAACTTAGAAAAAAGTTTGAATTTTTATGATAAAGCTTTAGGTCTAAAAGAAGTAAAACGTAAAGAAGCAGAAGATGGAAGTTTTATACTAGTTTATTTAGGAGATGGGATTACTAGCCATACATTAGAGTTAACTTGGCTTAGAGATTGGGATAGACCATATAATTTAGGGGATAATGAGTTCCATTTGGCTTTAGAAGTTGAAGAGTTTGATGAGGCAAAAAAACTTCATAAAGACTTAGATTGTATATGTTTTGAAAATGAAAGTATGGGAATTTATTTTATAGCGGACCCAGATAATTATTGGATTGAAATACTTCCTAAGAATCATTAATTTTAAGAATATAATTATAATTTCTTTACAATTAATAATAGAATAAGTTATCATTAAAATATAGTTCTTAAAAATGGATAATAGTGGTATGACTTTATGATTATAAAAATATGTTGGGGGGAGTGATAGTAGTGAAGAAAGCTATAACGGCTTTAGGGATTGGAGCAGTAGCAGTATCTGTTAGTTCTATACATGCAAGTGCCCTTGAAAAGGGAGTTGTGACAGCTAGTGCTTTAAATATAAGAAGCGGGCCAAGTGCTGATTGTGACAAAGTAGCAAAGTTATACAAGGGAAAAACTGTAGAAATTTTAGAAAAATCTAATGGATGGTATAAAGTAAGAGTATCAAGTTCTGTTGTTGGCTGGGGAAGTGCAAAATACATATCAACGAGTGGTTCATCTGGAAGTACTTCAAACCAAAATAATTCAACATCAAGTGGAACATCTATTAGTGGGAATGGAAAAGTAAATGTCAGTTCTAGATTAAATATAAGAAGTGGTGCAGGTACAAACTATTCATTAGTTGGTAAAGCAAATAATGGAGATGTAGTAAAGCTATTAGAACAAAGTAATGGATGGTATAAAATAAAACTATCAAATGGAGTTACTGGATGGGCTAGTAGTCAGTATATCTCAAAAACATCAGAAGATGTTGGAACAAATAATTCTAATTCAAGTAATACTAATAACAATAATAACGACACTGATAAAAATCAATCTAGTGAAGTATCGCTTGAAGGCAAGAAGGGGAAAGTAACATCCACTGTAAGTTTAAATGTAAGAAGTGGCCCTGGGACAAGCTATTCTGTAATAGGAAAATTAAGTGGTGGAGATGTTGTTGAGCTAAAAGCCAAAAATAATGGATGGTATAAAGTGAAATTATCAAATGGGACAACTGGATGGGTAAGTTCTAGTTATATTTCTGAGACTAATGAAGGATTAAAAGAAAACTCTAGTTCATCGTCTAATAGTAATTCCCAATCTAATAGTAATTCAAACTCTTCATCTATTGGAAATTCAGATAAATCGACTGTGAATGGTTCAAAAGTAGTAGACTTTGCATATACCCTTATTGGAATACCATATCAATGGGGGGCCTCAGGTCCAGATAAGTTTGATTGTTCTGGATTTACACAGTATGTTTTTAAACACTCAGTTGGACTTTCTATCCCAAGAGTTTCTAGAGAGCAAGCTCAATTTGGAAGTGCAGTTTCTATGGGTAACTATGCACCAGGAGATTTAGTTTACTTTGATACTGATGGAGATGGAGCAACGAACCATGTAGGTATATATGTAGGCAATAGTAAGTTTATACATTGTAGTGGAACTCAAACTAATCCTAATAAGGTTAAAGTGGACAATTTGACTACTTCATATTGGTCTAAAGCATTACTTGGAGCAAGAAGATTCGCTTAGTAGATATAATTTTTATTAAAAAATTAAAATAAATAAGTTTTCTATTCATAAATTGAGACTCTTAAAAATATACTTTATTAATAATATAATTTTGGGAGGGGACAAACTAATGAATAGAAGAAAGACGATATACAGAGGATTTAATAATAATAGACATAAGATAGATGTGCGTAAGTATATAATAACTATTGCTTGTTTATGTCTAATTGGCTATTATTCTTATACAAAAATAAAAGATAGCAAGATGTTAGAGTATATATCAGCTAAAATACCATTTCTAAATAGTTCATCAGATATAACTTATAAAGATATATCTGATGAATTAAATGCCATAAAAAATGGAAAAAAATCTAAATCGCAAACCAATTCAAAGGATAATCAAAATAATAATTCAGAAAAAGCAGTAAATAATACCAAGGAACCAGAAGAGGTAAAATTAGCTACTATTGAAGGATGGGATATATATACTATCCAAGTTGCTGCAATAGATAATGATGATGATTTGAAAAAAATACAAACATCATTAGTTAGTAGCGATATACCTTTTTCAGTTATGGAGAAAGATGGAGTAAAAAAAATACAAACATACTCTTCTTTTGATGAAAATGAAGTTAGAAAACATATGAGTTCTATAAGAAAAGTATTTCCAGATGCGTTTTTATCTCATTTAGATGCACCTATGCTATCTTTAGAATATACAAGCAATTATGCTTATATAGATAGTATATCAAAAGAGTTAAATAAATTAATAACAAACTTTAAAGAAGAATCAAGTTTTTGGTCGAATGATGAAAATAATGTAGATATGGAAAAATATAATACTATTTTGACAAATAGAAAGGCAATATCACAAAATATATCAAAAGAAGCGGAAAAGATTGATTATTCTGAAATGCGTTTATTTAAAGATAATTTAATTGGTTATGTAAACAACATAAACGAAAAAATTGATACTGCCTCAAAAGCAGCAAATGAAGAAAAATATAGTGTAAGTAAAAGTCTACTTTTATCATCTATGCAAGAGTATTCTTTGTTTATAAATTCTATAAAATAAAATACAGAAAATTTAGACTTTAGAAAGCTATAGGAAAAGGATTGTTTAATAAGACAATCCTTTTCCTCGTTTTAACTTAATAAAGAGGCATTGATTTATAAAATAAATTATAAAAATAGGGATATTTTTTTAACAATTGTTAAGATTTTTTAATATATATAGTATACTTATAGAAGGCAGAAAAAATGTTTTTTTATAGATAAGGGGGTAAAACAATGAAACTCTTAACTTTTAAGGGAGGGATACATCCTCCATATAGAAAAGAGTACTCTAACACAAAGGCACTTGAAAAAGCTCAAGCTCCAAAGATAGTTTACATTCCTCTTCAACAACATATAGGGGCACCAGCTAAACCTATTGTTGAAGTTGGTGATGAAGTAAAGTTTGGGCAAAAAATAGGTGAACAGCAAGGTTTCGTTTCATGTAACGTTCATTCTTCAGTATCAGGTAAAGTTATTGCTATTGAACAACATGAAGTACCAGGTGGTTCAGCTCAATGTGTAGTTATAGAAAATGACTTCAAGGAAGAATTACATGAAAGTGTTCAACCAAAAGGTCAGTTAGAGGATTTGAGCAAAGAAGACATAGTAGGTATCATAAAAGAGGCAGGAATAGTAGGTATGGGTGGAGCTACATTCCCTAACCATGTAAAAGTATCTCCTCCACCAGATAGTAAAGCAGAAGTAGTTATATTAAATGGGGCAGAATGTGAGCCATATTTAACTGCAGACCACAGATTAATGGTGGAAAACCCAGAAGATGTTGTATTTGGTTTAAGAGCATTAATGAAAGTATTAGATGTTAAAAAAGGATTTATAGGAATTGAAACAAATAAACCAGATGCTATAGAAGCAATTCAAAATGTAGCTAAAGATTATAGTGAAATCGAAGTTGTTGGCCTTCAAGTGAAATATCCACAAGGAGCAGAAAAACAACTTATTTATGCGTGTACAGGTAAGGAAGTTCCATCAGGCGGATTGCCAATAGCAGCAGGTGCAGTTGTTGACAACGTTGCCACAGCAGCTCAAATAGCTAAATCTATTAAAACAGGGATGCCTTTGGTAGAAAGAATTACTACAATAACAGGTAGTTGTATCAAAGAACCTAAAAACCTAATAACAAAAGTTGGTACATTAGTTTCAGAAATAATAGACCAATGTGGTGGTTTTAAAGAAGGTAAAAAAGTTGGTAAAGTTATAATGGGTGGACCTATGATGGGTATGACTCAATATACTATTGAAATAGCAACTAATAAAGGTTCTTCAGGAATTTTATGTTTAGATGAAGAAGAATCACGTACACCAGATGTTCAAAATTGTTTAAGATGTGGAAGATGTACAGATGTATGTCCATCATTCTTACAACCACTTTTCATAAGTGCATATTCTTTGAAGGAAGATTATGACACAGCTGAATATCATAGAGCTATGGATTGTATAGAATGTGGGTCTTGTTCATTTATTTGTCCAGCAAGAAGACCATTACTTCAATCTATAAGATCAGCAAAAAGAGAAATAGGAGCAAAGAGAAGAAAGCAAGCTGCTCAGAAATAAAGAAAGTTAAGGGGGAAAAACGATGGAAAATAAGTTGATAGTATCATCTTCTCCTCATGTGAGAAGTAATGAAGATACTTCATATATAATGAAACAAGTTATTATAGCACTCCTTCCAGCAGCAGTAGCAGGAGTATACTTCTTTAGACTTAATGCATTGAGTGCTATGTTTTTTTGTATACTTGGTACAGTAGGTACTGAATTTTTATATCAAAAACTTATGAAGCATAAAAGTACTATAGGAGATTTTTCAGCTGTTGTAACAGGATTATTATTAGCATTTAACGTACCAGCATCACTTCCTTGGTGGATGTGTCTAGTAGGAGGAATATTTGCAATATTAGTAGTTAAAATGGTATTTGGTGGAATTGGATGTAACTTTGTCAATCCAGCACTTGCTGCAAGAGCATTTTTATTAGCATCATTTCCAGTAGCAATGACTGCTTGGACTCAACCAGGTGTTAATTGGATAGGTAAAAATTTAGATGCAGTTACTACAGCAACACCATTAAGTTTTTTGAAAAATGGAGCAGCAGGATTAGCTGACCTTTCTAGTAATGGAATCAGCCTTGCTGATATGATGATTGGTAATATTGGTGGATGTATAGGTGAAACATCAGCAATATTATTATTATTAGGTGGAGTATACCTAATGTATAAAGGCATAATAAATTATGTTATCCCAGTATTTTACATAGCAACTGTATTTATATTAACATTCCTTTTAGGTGGATTTAATATAAATTTTGCAATATATCAACTGTTTGCTGGAGGCCTTATGTTAGGTGGATTCTTCATGCTTACGGATTATACAACTTCGCCTATGACTAAAAAAGGTCAAATCATATATGCTGTATTAGCAGGTCTTATAACAACTGTTATAAGAATGTATGGTGGATATCCAGAAGGTGTATCTTACTCAATACTACTAGTAAACTGTCTTGCACCACTTATAGATAAGTTTGTTAGAAACAGAGTGTTTGGGGAGGTGGCTAAATAATGAATAGTATGGTAAGACTAGGTGGAACTTTACTTGCTATAAGTGCAATAGCCTCATTAGCACTTGGAGCTACAAATCAAGTTACAGCTCCAGTAATAGAACAAAGAAACATACAAGCAAACAATGAACTTAGAAAAGCAGTACTTCCAGAAGCAAAAGAGTTTAAGGAAATGAAGGAAAGTACTTATAAAGACCTTGGAGATGGTCTTATAGCTGAGGTATATGAAGGATTAGATGGTTCTGAGGTAGTAGGATATACTTTAAAAGCTAAACCAAGTGGATATGGTGGAGAAATTGAAGTTATGGTAGGTATATCAGCTGATGGCCAAGTTACAGGTGTTGATATTGGTAATATGACAGAAACAGCAGGACTTGGAGCAAAAGCTAAGGATGATGCATTTAAAGGTCAATACAAAGGAAAAACTGCTGAACCTCTTGAAGTAGCAAAAGGAAGTACAACAGCAGAGAATCAAATATTAGCAATATCAGGTGCAACTATTACATCTACAGCAGTTACTACAGGAGTAAATGCTGCGATAGATGTTTTCAATAGTGCTCTTAATAAATAAGGAGGGTTAATTATGAATTTAGCTAAAGTATTTAAAAATGGGCTAATAGATGAGAACCCAACATTTGTGCAAGTTATAGGTATGTGTCCAACACTAGCCGTTACAACTTCAGCAATAAATGGAATTGGTATGGGTCTTTCAACAGCAGCAGTTTTAATATGTGCAAATCTAGTTATATCTTTAATAAGAAAAATTACACCAGATAAGATAAGAATACCTATATTTGTAGTAATTATAGCTACATTTGTTACAATAGTAGGAATGGTTTTAAAAGCATATGTTCCTGCTCTTGATAAGGCTCTTGGTATATATATACCATTAATAGTTGTTAACTGTTTAATACTAGCTCGTGCAGAAAGTTTTGCTTTTAAAACTGGTCCACTAGCTTCAATTGTTGATGGTGTAGGTCAAGGTCTTGGATTTACTGTTGCACTTACAATAATAGGTGCAGTTAGAGAATTACTTGGAAATGGTAGTTTATTTGGAATGACTTTATTTGGAGCATCTTTCCAACCAGTATTAATATTTATATTACCACCAGGTGCATTCTTAACATTAGGATTCTTATTTGCAGGATTTAATAAATTAAGAAGTAAAAAAGCGTAGTGGAGGTGTAATAAATGAATTTAATACTTTTATTTTTAAGTATCGTTCTTGTTAATAACGTTATAACATCTCAGTTCTTGGGTATATGTCCTTTCTTAGGAGTTTCTAAGAAAGTTGATACAGCAGTAGGGATGGGAGTTGCAGTTACATTCGTTCTAACTCTAGCTTCAATTATAACTTATTTTATACAAATTTTATTAGTAAAGACTGGAACTGAATTTTTACAAACAATAGCTTTTATTTTAGTTATAGCTTCTATAGTTCAGTTCGTTGAAATGGTAATTCAAAAGATGAGTCCATCTTTATATCAAGCATTAGGAGTTTACTTACCTCTTATAACTACAAACTGTGCAGTTCTTGGTATAGCTCTAGTTAATGTTCAAAAAAGTTATAACTTAGTAGAAACAATAATAAACGGATTTGGAGCAGGAGCAGGATTTACTTTAGCAATAGTAATATTCGCAGGTATAAGAGAAAGACTAGAATTAGCTGATATACCAGAAGCGTTTAAAGGTTTCCCTATAACACTTATATCAGCAAGTTTAATGTCAATAGCTTTCTTAGGATTTACAGGACTTATAAAGCTATAAAAAAGAGGGGTGAAAATAGTGATACTTACGGCTGTAGTAGTTTTAGGAATTATGGGCTTAATCTTCGGGATAGTATTAGATTTTGCTTCTAAAAAGTTTGCTGTAGAAGTAGACGAAAGAGTGGAAGCTATACTAGGAGTACTTCCAGGTGCTAACTGTGGTGGTTGTGGATTTCCAGGATGTGGAGGTCTTGCAAGTGCAATAGTTGAAGGAAAAGCACCAGTTAATGGTTGTCCTGTAGGTGGAGCAGATGTTGGTGTAAAAGTTGGAGAAATAATGGGAGTAAGTGCTGAAGCAGGTGAAAAACAAGTAGCAAAAGTTATTTGTAAAGGAACTTGTTCAAGCGCAAAAGATAAATACGTGTATGAAGGAATATCTGATTGTAGAGCAGCAAATGTTTTAAATTCAGGAGCTAAAATGTGTAAGTTTGGATGTTTAGGTCTTGGAACATGTAAGACTGTTTGTAAATTTGATGCTATTTCTATAGTTGATGGAGTAGCAGTAATAGATGAAGAAAAATGTGTTAACTGTGGAAAATGTAAAGAAGCATGCCCTAAGGGTATAATAATTACAAAACCAGAAAGCCAATCAATAGTTGTAGAATGTAATAGCAAAGAATTTGGTAAAGCTGTTAAAGAAAAATGTACTGCTGGATGTATTGGTTGCGGAATGTGTGTAAAAGCTTGTCAATTTGATGCAATAATATTTGAAAACAAAATAGCTAAAATAGACCCTAGCAAGTGTGTAGGTTGTATGCAATGTGTAGAAAAATGCCCTACAAAAGTAATTTCAGGTGATATAGCTAAGAGAAAGAAAGTTACTATTGACCAAGAACTTTGTGTAGGATGTACAGTGTGCAAAAAACAATGTAAGTTTGATGCAATAGAAGGTGAATTAAAAGAAAAACATAAGGTAGATGCAGACAAATGTGTAGGATGCCATTTATGTATGGAAAAATGTCCAAAGAAAGCTATTAAAATTTTGTAATATGGACAAAATAAAGATATGGAATAATTTCCATATCTCTAATGAGTACATAAAACAGAGGTATGGAATAATTTCCATACCTCTATTTTATGTATATTTATTTTATTGGTAATAAATATAACAATAGTGTAACAAAAAAGGTTCGACATTTCTGTTGAATTTTTTACAATATAGTGATAGACTAAATAGGTACAAATTACGTACAAATGAGGTGAATAAATGAATATAATCTTGGCATCAGCCTCTCCAAGAAGGAAAGAAATTCTAGAGAATACAAATGTAAGATTTGATATAATTAAAAGTGAAATTGATGAGATTATATTGGAAGGTGAAGCACCAAAACATTTAGTTATGAGATTAGCTTTTGAAAAAAGTATGTCTGTAGCATCTAAACATAATGAAGATGTTGTTATTGGAGCTGATACTGTTGTTGTTTTAGATAATGCTATTTTAGGAAAGCCTAAAGATGAGTCTTGTGCAAGAGACATGCTAAGGAGACTATCTGGAAGAGAGCATCAAGTCATAACAGGTATTAGCTTAATAAACTTGTGCAGAGATAAAAAAATAATTGACTATGTAATCAGCGATGTAAAATTTAAAACGTTATCAGAAAAAGATATTGAGGATTATCTGAAAACTAAAGAGTCATTTGACAAAGCAGGAGCTTATGGAATACAAGGATATGGAGCCTTGCTAGTTGAAGAAATTAGAGGAGATTATTTTAATATAGTTGGACTTCCAATTTCAAGGTTAGGTGACTTGCTAAAGGAACATTTTAATATAAATCTTTTTTATGGAGTGTGATTTATCTGAAAAAGTCATTTAATTCAACCATTAAGGTAAAAGAAATGGCACTAGAGGAAAGACCCAGAGAAAAGATGCTTGCTGAAGGAGTAAAAAGCTTATCAAATGCTGAATTGTTGGCTATACTTTTAAGAACTGGCAACAAACATAAAAACGCCATCGAGTTAGCTAACTATATAATAAATAGAGATATTCAGGGTATTAGACATTTAGAAGAAATGACAATAGAGGAGCTGTGTAATATAGATGGAATTGGATTGTCAAAATCAGCCCAAATTAAAGCAGCTTTAGAACTAGGCTTTAGAGTAGCTAGTTTTAAACCTATGAAGTATAAAATAAAAAATCCTTGGGATATACATAAATATTATATGAATAGTCTGAGGTATTTGAAAAAAGAGGTTTTTAAGGCAGTTCTTTTAAATACAAAAAATGAGATAATATCTGATGTAGATGTATCTGTAGGGACTTTAAACTCATCATTAGTCCATCCTAGAGAAGTTTTTAAAGAAGCTATAAAGAGAAGTGCAAGTAAAATAATAGTGATGCATAATCACCCCTCAGGAAGTGTAGAACCATCAAAGGAAGATAAAAATATTACATCCAGACTTATTAAATGTGGAGAAATAATTGGGATTGAAATAATTGACCATATAATAATTGGAGATGGATTATACTTTAGCTTTAAAGAAAATATGATAATTTGACTTTATATGTGATAAAATAGTAGGAGAATGTTTTAAACATGATTCTTAATTAGTAGGAAGGAGTAAAATCATGGCTAAGGAAAAAAAGAAAGAAAAAAGAGGTTTTTTTAGTTTTAACAAGATGACAAAGGATATGGGAATAGATTTAGGGACTGCAAATACATTAGTTTACATAAAAGGACAAGGTATTGTTGTTAGAGAACCCTCAGTTGTTGCAATAAGAGATGACAGTAAAGAAGTTTTAGCAGTAGGTGAAGAAGCTAAAAAAATGATAGGTAGAACACCAGGAAATATAGTGGCTATAAGACCAATGAAAGATGGAGTAATAGCTGACTTTGATATAACTCAATCAATGATTAGTTACTTTATACAAAAAGCAGCTGACAAAAAAGGTGTTGTAAGTCCAAGAATAGCTATATGTGTTCCTTTTGGAGTTACAGAAGTTGAAAAGAGAGCTATAGAAGAAGCTGCAAGACAAGCTGGTGCTAAAGATGCGTTCCTTATAGAAGAACCAATGGCAGCGGCTATAGGAGCTGGATTAAAGGTTGAAGAACCAGAAGGTAATATGGTAGTTGATATCGGTGGAGGTACTTCAGAAATAGCTGTAATATCTCTAGGAGGAATTGTTACTGCTAAATCTATAAGAATTGGTGGAGACGAATTTGATGAGTCTATAGTTGCCTATGTAAAAAAAGAATATAATCTTATGATAGGTGAAAGAACTGCTGAAAATGTTAAGATTAGCATAGGATCTACATTTAAAGATGATGAAGAAATAAATATGCAAATAAGAGGTAGAGATTTAATATCAGGATTACCTAAAACAATAGAAATATGTTCTACAGAAGTTAGAGAAGCATTAAAAGAGCCTGTGAGTTCAATAGTAGATGCTATAAAATCTACATTAGAAAAAACTCCACCAGAATTAGCATCAGACATAATGGAAAACGGAATAATGCTAACAGGAGGGGGAGCTATGCTTAGAGGCCTTGATAAACTTATTACACAAGAGACAGGAATGTCTGTTCAAATAGCAGAAGCTCCTCTTGATTGTGTTGCACTTGGAACAGGAAAATCTGTTGAAGACCAAGAAATTTTTGAAAAAGTATTAATGATGAATGCTAAAAATTAGAAGTTGGTGATGGCCTTGAGATTTGACAAGAATAAAAATGAGAAAAAAAGGATTAATGTTAAAGTGATAGCAACGGGCGTAGTTGCTATCACTTTAATTGGAATTGTGGGTATATCAATTGGTAAGTTTTCAAATGGAAGCCCAGTAAATTTAGGAATAGCATCAGATGCTATTACAAGTGTAGGAAAAGGAGTAAATGATGGATTTTCATTTATAAAAAATGGTTTTAAAGATATCTTAAATTATAGAGATAACTCTGAGAAGGTAAAAAAATTAGAATCAGAAAATGAAAAACTTAAAAAAGATGTTATAGCCTTGAATACCAAATTAGATAAGACAGAATCATTAGAAGAATTAAAGAAGACACTTAACTTTGTAGAGGAAAAATATAAAGCAACAAGTATCTCTACAAGTGTTGTAGGTAAAAATGATGGAAATTGGTATGAGAGTTTTATAATAGGTGCGGGAAAAAATTCAGGTGTAAAAAAAGAAAGTATAGTTATGAATGGCAGTGGTCTAGTTGGTATAGTTTATGAAGTTTCTAACGATTATAGTAAGGCAATTTCACTATTAGATTCTAAATCATCTGTAAGTTTTAAATTAGCAAAAAATGCTAGTGCTAAAGGCGCGATTACTCAAAATACTACTTTAGACAATAAGGATAGTTATAATAGTAAAGGCTACTTACAAGGTTATATGTTTGATTCATCATATAATGTAATTCAAGGAGATATAGTAACAACATCTGGTCTTGGATTTTTCCCAGAAGGCATACCAATTGGTGAGGTTGAAAAGGTAATTGATGATAAAGATAAATCACTAAAATATGTAGTTGTAAAACCTTATGTTGATTTTAAGAATATAGATGACGTTGTAGTCATAGAACCAAGAAATATAGGATAAAGGGGATAAAAAACAATGAAAAAAGTTTTACTTTGTCTATTGGGTATTGTGGTTATGACTATAGAGAATAGTATAACAAATTATATAAATATTTTTGGTATAAGCTTTAATTTAGTTCTTATATATGTGACTATAATTTCTCTTTATTTGGATGAATTAGAGGGTGGAATTATAGCAGCCATAATAGGGCTTATTAAGGACATAACCATTGGTGGAATTCTTGGTGTAAATGCATTAGTTTTGTTTGTTATTGCATATGCGATTGGGCACATGAGGGATCAACTATATAAAGGTAGCTATATTATTACTTTCGTTTTGGTTTTAATAGGAAGTTTAATTGATTCAATTGTCAATATAGGTACATCTAGTATAATCTATCAAAGCTATAGCATATCAACACTTTTAGTAAAGGGTCTACTAGTAGCACCAATAGTGAATAGTTTAATTGGTTTAATAATATATCGCTTGTCTAAAAGAGCAGTTTTAAAACTTAAAGAAGATTAGTTGGTGATTTCATGGAAGAAAATAAACAAGTTGATAGATTGAAAATAATGAAAATAGTCATAAGTTTGATATTTTTAGCTATTTTAGTAAAAATAGTCTACATGACTACATTTAAATATGAATACTACAATGAGTTAGCTGAAAATAAAACATATAAAAAATTGGCAATAGAAGCTCCAAGAGGAGAAATAAAAGACAGATATGGAAGATTGCTAGCAGGAAATAAAAATTTATTTACGGTTCAGGTTTCAGGTAACGATATTAATAAAAAAGATGCTAATAAGCGTTCAAGAGCAAATGAAATATCATTGAAGCTTATAAATTTACTTGAGAAAAATGGTGAAGAATATGTAGATGAATTTCCTATATATGTAGAAAATGGAAAGTACTATTATACATATGACAGAGAGATTAGAGAATATAAATCAGAAAATGGAATACCAAGTGATTATAATGCTAAAGAGAGTTTTTATTACTTGGTAGATAAACTTATATCAGCAGGAATCTTGTCTCAAGAAGATAAAAGGCTAGATGCAACAAAATTACAAGCAAAACTAAATGAAAATGGATACTATCCTCCTATTTTAGTTAGTAAATGGATGTTTACAGCAGAGAGAGATAAGAGAGATTGGTTGGCCAGTTATAAAATAAAAGAGACTAATTTAAGTGCTGAAAAAGCGTTTGAAAAAGTAAGAAATAGTGATGCATTTAAGATTGATAAAAGTTTAAGTAATGAAGATGCAAGAAAAATAATGGTTGTAAGAGACTTAATAAAATCAAAAGGATATTCTCAATATAATCCAGTAACAATTGCAAAAGATGTAGGAGAAACTACCATTGCACAGATTGAAGAAAGTGCTATGGACCTTGTTGGTGTTTCAGTAGCAGTTGAACCAGTGAGATATTATCCTAATGGAACTTTAGCTTCACATATGTTAGGGTATGTAGGAAAAATGCCATCAACTCAAATAGAATCATATCTACAAAAAGGATATAAAACAGGAGATATGGTAGGTCTTGCAGGAGTAGAAAAAAGTAATGAAAGCAAGCTAAGAGGAACTGATGGTTATAAAATGGTTAAAGTTGATGCATTGGGTAGAATCAGTAAAGAGATTGAATCTAAAAAACCTAAATCAGGAGATACTGTATACCTTACATTAGATAAAGATTTACAAGAGGTTTCAGATAATGCATTGAAACAGATAATAGAAGTTGCTTCAAAAGGAGGTACTTTTAAAAGTAAGTTTGGGGATAAGCCAATTAGTGCATATGCAGGAAAGGCACAATCAGCAGCTCTTATAGCTATTGATGTTAAAAATGGAGAAGTTTTAGCTTCATCAAGTTATCCTGACTATGACCCAAATAAATTTGCAAAGGGTATTTCTACAGAAGACTATAAAGCACTACAACCAAAGAATCCAAATGACTTACTAGCAGGAAGTCCACTATTAAACTTAGTTACACAAGGGGAATTCCAGCCAGGTTCTTCATTTAAGATGGTAACTTCAATGGCAGCTTTAGAAAATGGCCTAAATCCAAATTTCACTATAAATGACCCTGGAGTTATTATGTTAGGGAAAAAATCATTTGGGGACTATGTGTGGAACCATGGTAGAGGAAATCATGGTATGACAAATTTATATAAAGCTATACAAGAGTCTTGTAATATATATATGGCAACTATTGGTACAGGTAAGACATGGCCAGATGGAAAAAGTATTGGCATAGATATGAATGCAAATAAGATACTTGAGTATGCAAAATTATTTGGATTAGATGAAAATACTGGGCTTGAAGACGAAGTAGAAGAAAGAGCAGGTAAGGTGCCTAGTACAGAGGATAAATTAAAATCAACACAAGCATTGTTAAAATCAGCTTTAGATAGAGAAATGGCCAATGACTTTGTTGATATAACTAGAGATAAAAATCCTAAAGAATACGAAAAAAGAATCGATGAAATTGTAAGTTGGGCAGCTGAAAAGAAAACTCCTGGTAGAGTAGAAACAATGAATAGATTGAAAAAATTGGACGTTAAAGAAAATAGAGTGGAAGATGTAGCAGATATGGCAGTATTTAGTTACTTTAACTTTGCAAAATGGAGTACTGCTGATACATTCAACTTAGCTATAGGGCAAGGTGAAAATGCCTATACACCAGCTCAAATATCAAGATACGTAGCTGCTATAGCAAATGGAGGTAATTTAGTAGAATTATCTGTAGTTGATAGAGCTGTTTCAAGTGATTATTCATCAGTAAAAATCAATGACCAAAAGAAAGTAGAAAAAATAGCTTTCAAAAATCCTGATAATCTAAAGGAACTAACAAAAGGTATGAAATTGGTTGCGAGACAAGGTACAGCAAAAAGTGCTTTTGCTGATTTCCCAATAGATGTAGCAGCAAAGACTGGTACAGCTGAGAAAAGTGGTAAAATACCTACAGATAATGAATATGAATATTTAAAGAGTCATATGTCATCTTATAATGTTAATCTAAATGATGCAATTAAAATGGCTGATAAGATGAAGGCAGAAAAAGAAAAAGAACTTTCATTAGCTAAAGAAAAAGAAATAAAGAAAAAACTAGAAAATAAAGATTTAAAAGACGAAGAAAGAAAGAAATTAGAAGAAGAATTAGAAGATGGAGTAAAAGTTAAATTAGAAGATACTGATAAAGTGAATTCTTCATATTTAAGAAAAGCTATAAAAGAATTAAATCCAAAAATAACAGATGACCAAATAGATAAGTTTAAAGCAGATTATGGTTCTTTTACATGGACTGTTGCATTTGCACCAGCAGATGACCCAGAAATAGCTGTTGTATGTGTAATTCCTCAAGGAGATTCAAGTGTATTCTCACTTTTACCAACTAGAGAAGTTATTGGAACATATATGGGATTAGAGCCAACTAATGGCAAAAAAGACAACAAGACGGATGATGTTAATAATTCTTCTGACGAAAATATAAATTTCGAGTCACAAATCAATAGATAAGCTAAATCCATTTATAAACTTTAGCTTTATGTAGAAAAAATAAAAGGGTTTAAAGCGCATTTGAAGAATATAAATGATATATCACTCTGGAGGTTGTTATGTCTTTAAGAGAAATTTGTAGTCAAGAACTAGTAGAGTTCAAGGGTAATAAAAGAGGGATAATAGTAAATATAAAAAGAGAAGCTCCATTTGAAGAAATACAAGAAAATATAATAAACAAATTGGAAGCATATGTTGGTTTTTTTAATGGTGCTAAAATTAGTAAAATTAACAGTGATTATTTAACTGACATGGAGATTCTAGAATTAAAAGAAGGAATTACTTCTAGATTTGATGTGGAATTTGTTGAAGATCAAAAAATTGAAGAAAATAATAATTTTCAAACAAAATATGTCAATACCCTAAGATCTGGTGAAAATATTGAATTTGAAGGTGACGTAGTCATATTAAATGATATGAGACCTGGTTCAAAGGTCATTTCAAAATCAAATACAGTTGTTATGGGAGATATAAATGCTGGTGCTAAGGTTGTAGCAGGAGGAAATGTTTTTGTAATGGGGAAAATAGAAGGTTTTGTGCATGCAGGTTCAGAGGGTAATGAGTTTGCCTATGTTGTTGCTGGAAATCTTAATCCAAAAATATTGCAAATAGCAGATAATATTGCAGAAGCTCCAGATGATGAAGAAAATTATGAAATTGAATCAGAAATTAGCCCAGAAATAGCCTTTGTGAGTAATGGAAGAATTGTAATCGAAAGCTATTTGTCAAAGTTGGACAAATAGAAAGAAAAATAGGGGGTAGTATTATGAGCGAAGTTATAGTTATAACATCCGGTAAAGGTGGAGTTGGAAAAACTACTACCGCAGCAAACTTAGGAACTGCGCTAAGCCTAGAAAATAAAAAAACTGTAGTTGTAGATGCAGATATTGGACTTAGAAATTTAGATGTAGTAATGGGTCTTGAAAATCGAATAGTTTACGACATAGTAGATGTTGTTGAAGGAACTTGTAGGCTTAAGCAAGCTCTAATAAAAGACAAAAGATTTGATAATCTATATTTATTACCAGCAGCACAAACTAGAGATAAAAATGCTGTATCAGTTGAGCAAATGGTTGACCTATGTGAAAAATTAAAAGAATCTTTCGAGTATGTAATAATAGACTGCCCAGCAGGTATTGAACAAGGATTTAAAAATGCAATAGCAGGTGCAGATAGAGCTATCGTGGTTACAAATCCAGAGATATCAGCAGTAAGAGATGCAGATAGAATAATAGGTCTATTAGAAGCAAATGAAATAAAAGAAATAAGATTAGTTATAAATAGAATTAGAAATGATATGGTTAAGCGTGGAGACATGATGGACAAACAAGATATAATAGAAATACTAGCAATAGATTTATTAGGTCTTGTTCCTGATGATGAGAGTATAATTATATCAACAAATAAAGGGGAACCAGCAATACTTGATTCAAAATCTCTTGCTGGTCAAGCATACAAAAATATCGCAAAAAGGATACTAAATGAAGAAGTTCCTCTACTTGAACTTGAAGTTGAAGATGGATTCTTTGGTAGACTAAAAAAAATGTTTAGCATGGCTAAGTAGCAAAGGAGGATACATCTGTGTTAGATTTATTTAGAGTTTTTTCTAACGAAGCTAAAACTAGTAAATCTGTTGCTAAAGAGAGGTTAAAACTAGTTTTAGTTCATGATAGAGTAGATTGTTCACCACAACTTTTAGAGATGATAAAAACAGATATTTTAAAAGTAATAGCCAACTATGCAGAAATAGAAGAAGATGGCCTTGAAATAAAAATGTCTAAATGCAGAGGTGAACATGATGACAAACCTGTATCTGCATTAGTTGCTAATATACCATTAAAGAATATTAAAGATAGATGTATGTAATTAGTGCTTAAAAGGGGGATATCCTTATTGGTATATGCCCCTTTTATTTAATTATGTGTTTAAAGATAGAAAGACGGTGATTCTTTGAAAAAAATCAATATTAATTATAAGTCGACAATTAAGTTGATAAAACAGTTAGACTGGAAACTTATAGTTACAGTATTAGCTATCTTTATTTTTGGACTTGTTATACTTAGTAGTGCAACACATGCTAATTCTACAGGTTCATATGAGCAATTACTTAAGCAAGGACTAGCTTTTGTGCTTGGAATAGGAATGATTATAGTCATACTATTTTTTGACTATAATCTTCTAGGAAGGTACTATAAAGCTCTTTATATAATAAGCCTTGTTTTATTAGCTCTTGTTTTATTACCTGGAATTGGTGTAGAAAGAGCTGGAGCAAGGTCTTGGTTAAATTTAGGTCCACTTGATTTGCAAACATCTGAAATAGTCAAATTAACATTTGTACTTAGTTATGCAAAGATACTTGAGACAAAAAAGGATAAATTAAATACATTAAAAGAAGTTATACCTGTTGTAGTTTATTCTCTTCCATTTATTGGATTACTACTTGCTCAACCAGACTTAGGAACAGGAATTGTATTTTGTTGTATGGTATTTGCAATGCTGTTTACAGCAGGTCTTAGTTCTAAGCTAATAAAAAGAGGAATAATAATACTATTGGTATCAATGCCATTGATGTATTTAATGATGGCAGACCATCAAAAAGTAAGAATAGAAGCCTTCCTAAATCCAGAAGATATAACATTAAAGGGAAACTATCAGGTTATGCAATCTTTGATAGCAATAGGCTCTGGTGGTATGACTGGAAAAGGTCTATATAATGGAAGTCAGAACCAAGAAGATTTCTTACCAGTACAAGACAGTGACTTTATATTTGCTGTTGTGGGTGAAGAACTTGGTGTAATAGGAATGGCAGTGCTTATAATCTTATTTGCAATATTTCTATTACGGATTTTAGCAATTGCAAGAGATGCTAAGGATTTTTATGGAACCCTCATTGTAGTTGGTGTTATGGGTATGTTTGCTTACCAGATAATCCAAAACATTGCTATGACTGTTGCGTTAATTCCGGTAACAGGAGTAACATTACCTTTTGTAAGTTATGGAGGAAGTTCACTATTAACATCTTTAGCCAATTTAGGATTAGTACTAAATGTTTGTATGAGAAGAAAGAAAATAAATTTCTAAGTGTAAGACTTCTAAACATAAATTGAGGAGATTGAGTATAATGAATATAGCATTAGTAGCACATGACCAAATGAAAAATACTATGGTAGGATTTTGTATAGGTTATGAAGCGATTTTAAAAAAATATGGACTATATGCAACTGGAACTACAGGAAAAAGAATAATGGATGAAACTGAATTAAAGATTACTAGATTGGCATCTGGACCTTTAGGCGGAGACCAGCAAATAGGTTCTTTAATAGTGACACAAGAGATAGATTTAGTTATTTTTTTGAGAGACCCACTTACATCTCAACCTCATGAAACAGATATACAAGCTTTGATAAGACTTTGTGATGTGTACCACGTTCCAATAGCTACAAATCTAGCTTCTGCGGAAATATTTATAAAAGCTCTTGATAGGGGAGAACTATCATGGAGAGAAGTTAGGAAGAACAAAAGTCAGCGTGTCTAATAAAAATAAATAGTATATAAAATTAGAGGTAGCTAAAATAGCTACCTCATTTTAATTTGCTCTATAAGATAAAAACTCTAATATAAGTTTTTTATATAATTTGAATGATGGACTATAGATATATGTCATTTAAATAAAAATAACTATTTAACTAATTTTGCAAATTTTGCACCAAATTCCATACATTCGTTTAATGTTTCTTCACTAGGGAAGAATTTTTTCTTAAGAGATTCTACAGGCATTTTGAATGTCATAGCTTTAAGTAAAGTTTCAGCCATAGTTATACCTTCACCACTCCAACCAAATGAACCAAATACTCCTGCTATCTTACCTTGATTAGCCATTGGGTCTATAACAGAGAATAAATCCCACATAGGTTTAACCATTGTTTTGTTTATAGTTGGAGAACCTAATAGTATTACTTTTGATACTACTAATGTATCATGCATCTCTGTCAATGTCATATTTTCTAAATCATATAATTCAGCTTTTGCACCTTCTTTATCAAGTCCTTCTTTTATCTTTTTAGCCATTTCTAAAGTATTGCTATAAGCTGATAAGTAGAATATAGAAACTTGATTTTGATTAGTTGTATTAATAGCTTCTGTAGACCACTCAACATATCTCTTTACAGCCGCCATTGGGTCTTTAGTAAGCATTGGACCATGAGAAGTCAATATAGTATCAAATTCTATGTTCATTCCTACAACCTTATCTACAGCACTTAAAACGTGCTTAGCAAATGGCTTAACTATGCAATCATAGTAATGTTTAGCTGATTTTAGATAATCTTCACTGTTTACCACTTCTGCATCAACACTTGCAAAGTGGCAACCAAATGCGTCACAAGTTAAAAGAGTCTTGTCCTCTTCAATGTAAGTAAACATTGTATCAACCCAATGTAAGAATGGAGCAGTTATAAATTTAAGATTTCTCTTACCGATATTTAAAACTTCACCATCTTTTATTACATGACAATTAAAAGGTCTATTTATTTGACCATCTAAGTATAATTTAGCAGCTTTAGTACAATAAACTTCTATATTAGGATTTAAATCTAATAAGTATTTTAAACTACCAGCATGGTCTGGCTCTGTATGATGGACTACAACATAGTCAATTTTAGCTATATCAGTAACTTCTGATAAATTACTTAGAAATTCATCCTTAAAATTTGCTTTTACTGTGTCAAATAAAACCGTTTTTTCGTCCTTTATTAAGTAAGAATTATAAGTTGTCCCAAACTCAGTTTCCATTATTATGTCGAATACTTTTAAACCTTCATCTACTACGCCAGTAAAGTAGATATCTTTTTTTACTTCAAAAACTTTACTCATTTTTAACCCTCCTAAAAATTATCATTATATAAATAACATACCCCATTTTGAGGTTAGTGAAACAAAAGATGTCATTATAAGTCACTAAAAACATAGTTTTATGTTTATAATATATCATATTTAGTAAAAAATCTGTATTTTAATAAAAATTTAATAGAAAATATTATTAAATATTTTTAGATATCCTATTTTGTGAATAATATAGCTTTTAAATTCAATATTTTAGTTATATTTTTGATAGAAAATATTTTATCGTGTATAATATTACTTATAAATAAGAATAAAAATAAAGAACTTGTTTGGAGGAATTTTAATAAATGAATAAAGTAGACTTAAAAAAAATCTTAAAAAAAGTAGAAAAGCCTGCTAGATATCTTGGGAATGAAATAAATTCAATTCATAAAGATACTAGTAATAGTGAATTGATAAGATATGCACATTGCTTTCCAGACCTGTATGAAGTTGGTATGAGTCATCTAGGGAGCCATATATTATACGATGTAATAAATAAAAGTGAAGATGTATTTTGTGAGAGAGTGTATTCTCCTGCTGTTGACATGGAAAATATAATGAGAGAAAAAAATATACCATTATTTGCATTAGAGTCAAGAGAGCCTATAACAAACTTTGATTTTGTTACTTTTACACTTCAATATGAACTTTCATACACTAATATCTTAAATATATTAGATTTAGCTAATATACCAATATTAAAAGAAGAAAGAAAATTGGAAGACCCATTTATAATGGTTGGTGGTCCTTGTGCTTATAACTCTGAACCTTTAGCAGATTTTGTAGATGTAGTAATATTAGGTGAAGGTGAAGAAGTTAACTTAGAAGTAGTAAATGAGTATAAAGAGTGGAAGAAAAATAAAACAACTAGAGATGATTTTTTATACAGAATATCAAGTATAGAAGGAGTATACATACCAAGTTTTTATGATGTTAAATACAATGAAGATGGCACAGTTCAAAGTGTAACTCCTAATAGAGAAGGGATTATTAAGAGTCCTACTAAGAGGATAATAAAAGATGTTGAAACTGTAGATTATCCAGAAAAATTAATAGTACCTTATATAGATACTGTTCATGATAGAATAGTGTTAGAATTGTTTAGAGGCTGTACAAGAGGATGTAGATTTTGTCAAGCTGGTATGATATACAGACCAATAAGAGAAAAGAGTGTTGAAAGACTTAAAGAGATACTTGACAAATTAGTTAAAAATACTGGATATGATGAGATATCATTATCATCACTTAGTACAAGTGATTATAGTAAGTTGTCTGAGCTTACTGATTATTTAGTAGACGAATATGCATCTAATAATATAGGAATTTCACTTCCATCACTTAGATTAGACAATTTCTCAATGGAGATTGCTGATAAAATACAACAAGTAAGAAAGTCTGGACTTACTTTTGCTCCAGAGGCAGGAACTCAGAGACTTAGAGACGTTATAAATAAAGGTGTTACAGAAGAAGACTTAGAAAATGCAACAAAAAGAGCTTTTGAAATGGGATGGAATAGTGTTAAACTATATTTTATGATTGGATTGCCAACTGAGACTTATGACGATTTGGATGGAATAGCCAAATTAGCTTATAAAGTTATTGATATTTACAGAAATGTAAATGGAGGAAAGCTAAAGAGAAGCTTTGGTGTTACAGTAAGTACATCTACATTTGTACCAAAACCATTTACACCTTTCCAGTGGCATGGTCAAGATACGACAGAAGAAGTAGTTGATAAGCAAAGACATTTAGTCAATAAATTGAGAAATAACAATATAAAATATAACTACCATGATTCAAAGACTAGCTTAATGGAAGCTGTAGTAGCTAGAGGAGATAGAAAGATAGGAAAAGTTATATATGACGCATTTAAATTAGGTGCAAAATTTGATGGCTGGGCAGAACACTTCAGTTTAGATATATGGAAGGAAGCTATGGAAAAAAACAATCTTTCTATAGATTTCTATGCACATAGAAATAGAGGGTATGAAGAGGTATTCCCTTGGGACCATATAGATGTAGGTGTAAGTAAAAAATTCTTGATTAGAGAAGATGAAAATGCTAAAAAAGAAAAAATCACTTCTGATTGCAGACATAATTGTAATGGTTGTGGAATAAATATACATGATATAGGAAGGGGGCTTTGTTAATATGAGTAAAATAATGAGAGTCAAATTTAAAAAAGAAGGTGATATGATATATATATCACATCTTGACCTTCAACGATTATTACAAAGAGCATTTAGGAGAGCTGAAATAAATTTATCGCATTCTCAAGGATTTAACCCTCATCCTAAGATGAGTTATGGTAATGCTTTAGCATTAGGAATAGAAAGCCAAGGCGAGTATGTAGATATTGAGATAGAAGATGATTTATCGGTAGATGAGTTTTTAGGTAAAGTGTCAGTTCAACTTCCAGAGGGGATAGAGTTTATTAAAGCAAAGGAAATTGATAGACAGACACCTTCTCTTTCTTCTGTGATAGATTATGGAGAGTATCTGTTTAATATAGATTTAAAAAGACCTTTGACTAAAGAATTTGTAAAAAGAAAAGTAATTGACTTTATGAATAATAAAGAAATAATCATAACAAAAAAGAATAAAAAAGGAAAAATGGTTGAAGTTGATATAAGACCTATGATAAGAACTTTTGATGTTTTAAATTTAGAAGATGACCATATTACTCTTACGGCTACTATAGCTACAGGCTCAAAAACTAATTTAAATACTAATATACTTATTCCTAAAATGTTAGAGATGTTTGAACTGGATATTGACCCATTAGAAGTTGATATATTGAGAAGAGATTTATATGTATTAGAAGATGGGGAATTAGTGACTCCTATGTAAGTTCGTGAGAGGTGAAGTTGTGAAGAAGATAGTTATTGAGTCCTTAATAGGGTCTCAGAAAACAGCAGTGCTTGAAGATGGAAAGTTAGTAGAACTTTTTGTTGAAGATAATTTAAATAAAAAAACTGTATCCAATATATATCGTGGAATTGTAAAAAAAGTTATACCAGGAATAGAAGCATGTTTTGTAGATATTGGATTTAAGAAACTTGCTTATTTACAGTTAAAAAAAGAAAGTACCATAAAATCTGGTCAAGATATTTTGGTTCAAGTAAATAAAGAAGAAATTGGTACTAAGGGTGCAAAATTAAATACTGAAATTAGTATATCTGGAAGGTATATTGTTTATATACCTTCCAACGACAGAACGACTATATCAAATAAAATTACTGATGAAAGAGAAAGATTTAGATTAAAAAAAATTACCAAAGCAGTGAATAAAGAAAATTTGGGGTTAATAATAAGAACTGAAGCTCAAGGATGTACTCATGATGAAATAAAAAAAGATATAGAAGAGTTGAAGTTGAAGTATGATAATATTTTAAAAGAATATAAACTTGGTATAGGACCAAAGTTATTATATAAGTCCTTAGATTTTGCAACTAAATATGTAAAAGATAATGTAAATGATGAGATTGAGTCTATAATTACCAATAATTATGATAAATATTGTGAATTAAAACCTACTTTGAAGCTTATAAATAATGATTATATTGATAAATTATGCCTTGAAGAAAATAAAGATGTATTTGATTTATATAGAATAGAATCTCAAATAGAAAAATTATTAAATGAAAAAGTATGGTTAAAGAGTGGTGGTTATTTAATAATAGAAAAGACAGAAGCTCTTACCGTTATAGATGTAAATACAGGTAAGTTTGTTGGAACTGGTAAACTTGATGATACTGTTTATAAAACAAATATTGAAGCTGCAAAGGAAATTGTAAGACAACTTAGAATCAGAGATATAGCTGGAATAATAATAATTGATTTTATTGATATGTATAAAAAGAAATATCAAAATGAGGTATTACACATATTAGAGGAAGAGTTTAGTAAAGATAAGAGAAAAGCTGAAGTGTTAGGCATGACAAAACTTGGCTTAGTGGAAGTTGCAAGAAGAAGAGAAAAAGAGTCTGTTGATAAGTATTATTTAATGGCTTGCCCATGCTGTGATGGAATGAAAGCTATAAAATCTATACATCATATAGTAGATAGTGTCGAAAAAGAAATTATGAGAATAAGTGAGCATACAGTTTACAAAAACATAATAATAGAATTCAATGATTTTGTTTTTAAACAAATAAAAGAGGATTATATGGATATAATTGATAAAATTGGTGAAAAATATAATATAAAAATTTCTTTAAACGCAAACAGCGCATTAAAACACAACAAAACAAATGTTATTTTTGATAAAGTAGTTGACAATAAAATGTAAATATTTTATAATTAATAATTGTAATGCCGCACAGTAAAGGTCTAAATCTTCTAATGAAGTACCTTGTACTGGCGAGTTTGAGGCCGAGGAGGTGTATTTAATGTACGCTATAGTAAAGACTGGTGGAAAGCAATATAAAGTTTCTGAAGGTGATGTATTATTCGTTGAAAAGTTAGAAGCTAACGCAGGTGATGTTGTTACTTTAAACGAAGTATTAGCTTGCTCTAAAGATGGAGAATTAAAATTAGGTTCTCCAGTAGTAGAAGGAGCATCTGTTCAAGCAAAAGTTGTTGAGCAAGGTAAAGCTAAGAAAGTTATAGTTTTCAAGTATAAAGCAAAAAAAGATTACAGAAGAAAACAAGGACATCGTCAATCATACACTAAGATAGTTGTAGAAAAAATCAACGCTTAGTTATTGGACTAGTTATGATAAAGGTTAAATATTATTATAATGATGATTTCTTGTTGCAAGGTTTTTGTTTAAAGGGACATGCTGATTTTGCTGAAATAGGCTATGATATAGTCTGTGCTGCAGTTACGTCTAATGCTATTGCAGTTATAAACTCTTTAGACAAGTTACAAAAGATTGAATTTGAAAAAGTAGTAGGAGAAGAGGGGCATATCGAATGTATCGTTAAAGATACATATCTAAAAGATGCACAGTTATTACTAAATCACTTTCAATTAGCGGTTGAAGAAATTAAACGGGAATACCCAAAAAATATAAAAATTTTAAAAAAGTAGGGGGTGACTCCATATGTTAAACATGAATTTACAATTATTAGCATCTAAAAAAGGGGTAGGTTCTTCTAAAAATGGTAGAGATTCTATATCTAAAAGATTAGGTGTTAAGAGATTCGATGGGCAATTAGTAACTGCTGGAAGTATAATAGTTAGACAAAGAGGAACTAAAATACATCCAGGAACTAATGTTGGAAAAGGTAGCGATGATACTTTATTTGCATTAGTTGATGGTACTGTTAAATTCGAAAGAAAAGACAAGAAGAGAAAAAAAGTTAGTATATATCCAGTAGCAATAGCTGAGTAATATACATAAAAGGAGTGTTGAGGCACTCCTTTTTCTTATAATACTGATGAATTTATAATAGTATTTTTGGTAATGCTAATTAAAAGTTTTCAATTAAGTAGGTGAAGAATTTGTTTATAGATAAAGCGAGAATATTTGTTAAAGCTGGAAATGGTGGAAATGGTTCGGTAGCATTTAGAAAAGAAAAATATGTTCCAGCTGGTGGGCCAGATGGTGGAGATGGTGGTCGTGGAGCGAGCATCATATTTGAAGTTGATTTAGGTCTTAGAACATTAATGGACTTTAAATACCAGAAAAAATATCAAGCTCAACATGGTGGCGACGGTAGCAAAGGTAAAAGAGCTGGTAAAAATGGAGAAAGCTTAATATTAAAAGTACCAGCAGGTACAGTAGTAAGAGATGAAGCGACAGGTCTTGTATTAGCAGATTTAAAGAAAGAAGGAGATACAGCAGTAGTTGCAAAAGGTGGTATAGGTGGTAAAGGTAATCAACACTTTGCAAATGCAGTAAGACAAGCTCCGGCTTTTGCAAAGTCTGGTACAGATGGAGAAGAAAGATGGATAACTCTTGAACTTAAAATGATAGCAGATGTAGGTCTTTTAGGATTTCCAAATGTAGGGAAGTCAACATTTTTATCAGTTGTAACTAAAGCTAAGCCAAAAATTGCAAACTATCATTTTACAACATTGACACCAAATTTAGGTGTTGTTCAAACTAAGTTTGGAGATAGTTTTGTATTGGCAGATATACCTGGAATTATAGAGGGTGCTTCTGAAGGTATAGGATTAGGTCATGAATTCTTAAGACATGTTGAAAGAACTAAGGTATTGATACATATTGTAGATATATCTGGACTAGAAGGTAGAGACCCGATTGAGGATTTTGACAAAATAAATGATGAGCTTAAATTATATAATGAGAAGCTTTCAACAAGACCTCAGGTTGTAGTTGCAAATAAATTTGATATATTGGAAGATGAAAGCCAATTTGAAAAATTTAAGGATGAATTAGAAGGTAGAGGATATACAGTATTTAAGATGTCTGCAGCAACTCGTCAAGGAATAGATGATGTAATTGCCTATGTTTCTAAAATGTTAAAAGAAGTAGAAGATGTGGAATTAGTTTCAGAAGAAGAAATGTATAGACCAGAACTTGATATTGGAACAGAGGAAGAATTAAACATAGATGTTGAAGATGGTGTATATGTAGTTACAGGTAAGGCACTTAGAAGAATAATGTATTCTGTGAATTTTGATGATATGGAATCACTTCAATATTTCCAAAAAGCTATGGAAGGTCAAGGTGTATTTGACAGGCTTAGAGCGATGGGAATTGAAGATGGGGATGTAGTTAGAATTTACGAATTAGAATTTGAATTTTACAATTAATTTTGATATAGAATTATAGAGGTGATAATATGTTAAAAGGAAAGCAAAGAGCATATTTAAGATCTTTAGCAAATACTTTAAAGCCTACTACACAAATTGGTAAGGAAGGCGTTACAGAAAGCTTTTTAGAGCAATTAGAGGATATGCTAAGAGTTAGAGAACTAGTAAAGGTTACTATACTAGAAAATGCAGGTCTTGATGCTAAAGAAACTGCTAATGCAGTATGTGAAGCTTTAAGAGCAGAGTTTGTTCAAGCTATTGGTTTTAAATTTACTATTTACAAGAGAAATATTGATGAGCCTAAGATACTTTTCCCAGGGCATGAGCAGGCAAAAGCTAAGGTTAAAAATAACAATGTTACAAAAAAAGGTAAACCAACTAAAAGAGCAGTTAGATAATTAATTAGATTATTTTAGAAATAATAAGTTAAAAAATATAGTGACAATTGGAAAAAATTGTATTATACTATTAACAATAAATTTAAATTAGCAATCTTATCAAGAGAGGCAGAGGGACTGGCCCTATGAAGCCCGGCAACCAGTATATTTTAATATACATTGGTGCTAAATCCTGCAGCAATTACGCTGAAAGATGAGTATAAACCCGTCATATGGCTTGAGTTTATACTCAAGCTTTTTTAATTGGCATATTTATATATATAAATAAATTAATATAATCAAAAATGATGGGGGTATGTAACAGTGAAGATAGGAATATTAGGGTATGGAACAGTAGGAAGTGGATTAATAGATTTAATAGAGAATAATACTTCAAAAAGAGAAATAGAAATAGTTGGAATTTTAGTTAAAAATAAAGAGAAGCATAAATCAAAGAGATATTTTGATAAGGTAACAACAGATATAGAAGATATATTTAACAAAGATATTGATATATTAGTCGAAGTAATTGGAGGGCTAAATCCAGCTCTTGATTATGTAACAAGAGCTCTAAATAAAAAAATACATGTAGTAACAGCAAATAAAGATTTATTAGCTGAAAGAGGTAGTGACCTTATAGAGCTGGCTAACTTAAATGATGTTAGCATTAAATTTGAAGCATCAGTAGCAGGTGGTATTCCAGTTTTAAAGCCATTAATAGAATCATTAGAAGGTAATAGTATAAAAAGTATAAATGCTATTTTAAACGGAACATGCAACTTTATATTATCAAAGATGTATGATGAAAATTTACCATATGATGTAGCTTTAAAACAAGCACAAGAGTTAGGCTTTGCAGAAGTTAATCCTGATGCAGATGTTTTAGGATATGATAGTGCTAGAAAATTATCTATATTATCTACTTTATCTTATGGGAAAATAGTATATTGGAAAGATTTGTTATTAGAAGGAATAACTTCAATAGATGAAAAGGATATAGAATATGCTAAGAAATTAAATTGTAAGATAAAATTAGTTGCTAGAAGTAAATATGAATTGGGTGAAGTAAGTGGATTTGTTAGACCAGCATTGGTGGATAATGATAATATGCTATCTAAAATAGATAATGAGTTTAATGTAGTAATTATAGTGGGAGACTCAGTAGGAGAACTTTCTTTTGTAGGTAAGGGTGCTGGAAGAGGTGCAACAGGAAGTGCTGTTTATGCTGATATCATAGATATAATAGATAATAGGAGTTCAAATATAAAGTCTTTTTCAAAAGGTAAATTGGATTTGAGTGGGCTTATAGAAGATGAATGTAGTGCGGTAGTCAGATTTAGTGAATATAATAGAGAGGGCATTTTAAAATGTTTAGATAAGTATGTAGATAGCTATAATATTATAGATGAAGAAGAGCTTGCTATTTTTGTAAATGCAAAATCAGAGCATGAAATTGACAGGTTCTTAGAAGATGTAAAAAGAAATGACTATAGTAAGTCAGTTAGAAAACTATTAAAAGTAGATTAAAACATCTATGTAATGATTGTAAAAATTTAAAGGTGAAGAAAAACAAACGTTTATTTTGTTTTTCTTCACCTTTTTAACATCTGGTGACTTAATAAGATAATAGAAAAATAGATAGATTATAACATTTTACTTATTCAATAAAAAAATTTTCACTAGCCTCGTTAATAGCTTGCTGGGTTACCCTTATATATCGCTGTGTAGTGGCTACAGAACTATGGTTTAAGAGTTCCTTAACTAATTCTAAGTTATTGTTACTCTTTTCAAATTGAGTAGTAGCGTAGAGCTTTCTAAAGCTATGTGTGCTTATGTTATACAAATTTAAGTATTTACAAATTATCCTCAATTGTTTCTGGATAGCTTTTGTCTTTATATTTACTAAGTAGTCATCTGATTTAAGATTATACTTTCTTGCATGTTCATTTATAGATTCAATTATATTTTTGTTAACAGGTCTATACTGTAGTTTACCCGTTTTTTTTTCGTTTATTTCCAACATATTACCTTTAAAATTACCTATTTTTAATCTTAAAATATCTGATATTCTTAGACCTAAATTAGCTTCTAACATTAGTGCTAATGCAACCTTAGGATTCTTTCTAAATCTTTTTTCAACGCCATTTTCACTATAAATAAAGCCCGTATGTAGTAGTTCCATTATCTTTTTATATTCGTCTATTTCTATAGGTCTTGTTGCCATTTTCAACCACTCCTCTTAGTTTGATTTGATAAGTTTAGGTCGGTATTTATTATATAATATAAATGAAATATTATATATTGGAAAAATATACCAATTAGTTTATATAAGTGTACTATATGTGATTAAGGAGAATTTTTGAAAAATATTGTTATAAAAAATTATCAAATTGTGATGAAGTAACTATGATGATAAAGTAATTAAAAAGGTTATTAAGATTATGACAAATATAATTAGAAAATGGAAGCGTTTAGTTAATTTTTATACATTTTATTTTTTTCGAAATAAGTTTTTTATAAAAAAAGTATTTTTATATCTAATCAATTTTCCGCTTGTAGATAAATTTCTCATGTGTTTTTTAGCAACAAATAAAGCTGAAATTAAGTAAATTATTATTATAATTTGAAGAATCGTGTCATAATAGCTAATATAATAGAACCAAATTAGATTATTATATATGATATTATATGTATCAGCAAAGCTAGAAACTAATACAGTAGAATTTGCAATAGGATAAAGTATAAAAATAAATAAACCTGCTAAAAGTCCATGTGCAAACTTACTTAGTATGTATAATTTTAAGTCTATATCTGTTTTTGATAAAAATGTACAACATTGAGCTAGTATAGATAATCCACTAAATCCTATCAGAAAACTAGCTAAAGATGCTCTGAGGATTTCTGGGGCACTTGTTATACTAGATACCTTATTACAACCAATTGTGATTTCAAATAGACCACTTACAAATGCTTGACAGAGTTCCTTGTTGACACCTAAAAGTGAAAGAGGTAAATATATAACTGATGCTATTAATGAGATTACATTAAATAGTGATAGTATTTTAAATACTACCGAAAAAACAATTACAAATCCACCAACTGTAAGTAATGTATTTACTCCATTAAAGACAGCATTTCCAAATAGAACAAAAAACCCATTACCACTAGAACTTCTAATATTAATTGTGTTTTTTATGTTTGTTTTTAAATCTAATTTTGTCTTTGGAAGATTTTCATTTCCATAATTTCTAAAAAAAAGACCAACCAATATAGTTCCCAAGTAATGACATAAAATCATCAAGTAACCTAAATTTGAATTTTGAAACATACCTGTACCAACTGAGCCTATTATAAATAAAGGTCCTGATGTAGAACAAAAAGATACAAGTCTTTGGGCTTCATACTTAGAAATCTGTTTATTGCTTCTAAATTCAGAAGCTAGACTTGCTCCCACTGGATAACCAGATACTGCTGATATTGCAAAAGCTAAAGCACTTTTTCCTGATACATTAAACACAAGTCTAGTTATGGGATTAATAATAAACCCTATAATATCTACTATTTTTAAATCGACAATTAGGTTTGCACCAATTATAAAAGGGAGTAGTGATGGGACTAGAACATTAGACCATATGGAAAAACCCTCTCTTGCAGATTTTATAGCTTCATTTGGGTATAAAATAATGCCTAAAACTAGAACTCCAACTATGATAGCAGGAGCGAAAAAACCAATAATTTTATTTTTTTTCATAATATCACCTGTAAATTTGAGTTATAAGATATTATATTAAAAGTAACAAAAATATATGAATCTAATAGCTTAAGATATATAATAGATATATATAACAACGACTACTACATGGGAGGGAAAAATGTTTAATAGTATAGCTAGTAAAAAAGTTTATGAACAAGTAATTGAGCAAATTCAACATAAGATATTAAATGGAGAGTTAAAAAAGGGTGATAAACTACTGTCTGAAAGAGAATTGTCTGAACAAATGAATGTAAGTAGAACCTCTATTAGAGAAGCTATCAGAGTTTTGGAAACTATGGGTGTGATAGAAAGCAGACAAGGTGAGGGTAATTTTATATGCACAAATATAGACAAAACTTTAATAGAGCCTCTATCTATGATTTTTAAACTGAATAATGGTACACTTGAAGACATACTAGAGCTTAGAATAATTTTAGAAATTGAGATTGCAAAACTTGCTTCAAAGAGAATAACTTCTTCTGAATCTATAGAATTAAAAAGTATAATAGATGAAATGAGAATAGAAACCAAGAAAAAAGATAATAATCAAATTTTGGTTTTATTAGATCAAAAATTTCACAGCAAATTGGCTACAATAAGTAAAAATTATTTAATTCAAAGTCTTTTTATAACAGCATCAAAATTGTTTGATGGATTTATAGAAGATGCAAGAGAGAAGATAATTGCAGAACCTTTAAATGAAACTATCTTACTTAAGCAACATGAAGCTATATATAATGCGGTTATAGAAAATAATACGGAACTTGCACATGAAAAAGCGAAAGAGCATATGAGATTTATAAGCAAAAACTACAGAAAAAATGAAAATTAAAAGTTTGTTATAAAATAAATTATTCTTGCAAATAGAAGATAATGGTACTATTATATAAATGTAAAACTGGTATGACCACATACCAATTTTATAGTTTATTATAATGGGAGATTAAAAATGGTAAAGTTAAAAGTACCTTATTCAAAGCAAGGAATGATTTTAGAAATACCTAACAAACGTTTTCTTGGTGTCTTGGAATCAAAGTCGGATAATTATGTAAAACATAAGACGCAAGAAGAAATAGTTGAAGAATCCATGAATAATCCAATAGGCTCTTTATCATTGGAAGAGTTAGTTAAAGGAAAAAAGAATGTAGTTATAATTACAAGTGACCATACGAGACCTGTTCCAAGTAAAGTAACTATGCCAATTATTTTAAGAAGAATCAGGAAAGCTAATCCTAAAATTGATGTGAAGATTATAGTAGCAACTGGTTTTCATAGGCCAAGTACAAGAGAAGAATTAGTTTATAAGATGGGAGAAGAAATTGTAGATAATGAAGAAATAATCATGCATATATCTACTGATGATGAAGCTATGTGCAAGGTGGGTGTATTACCTTCAGGTGGGGATTTATATATAAATAAACTTGCATATGAGGCAGAACTTTTAATCGCAGAAGGTTTTATAGAACCGCATTTTTTTGCAGGTTTCTCAGGAGGAAGAAAAAGTGTACTCCCAGGAATAGCCTCTGCAAAAACTATAATGTATAACCATTGTAGTGATTTTATAGATAGTGACAATTCGAGAACTGGAAAATTAAAAAATAATCCTATTCATGAAGATATGGTATATGCAGCTAAGGTTGCTAAACTAGCATTTATATTGAATGTTGTAATAGATAAAGAGAAAAAAGTAATAGCATCATTTGCTGGTGATGTCGAAAAAGCACATACCAAAGGTTGTGAATTTGTAACAGAGCTTTCAAAAGTAAATTCCATAAAGTCAGATATTGTAGTGAGTACAAATGGTGGATACCCATTAGACCAAAATATTTATCAAGCAGTTAAAGGTATGACAGCAGCAGAGGCTACATGTAAAGAAGGTGGAGTAATAATAATGATTGCAGCATGTAATGATGGTCATGGAGGTCAATCCTTTTATGAAAATGTAGCAAACGCAGATTCTCCAAAACAACTTTTAGAAAAAATTAGGAGTGTTGGCAGATGTGATACAATTCCAGACCAATGGGAATTTCAGATATTAGCAAGAATACTATCTAAGTATACTGTAATAATGGTAACAGATAAGTGTAGTCCTGAAATGATAAAGAAAATGCATATGAAACATGCATTTAATTTTAAGGATGCTTTAGATATGGCTACTAATATAGCTGGTGAAGATAGTAAAGTTACAGTTATACCTGATGGAGTATCAGTGATAGTTAAATAAAAAAGGGGTGTAGTTTATGGAAATTTTGACATGTATTAAACAAGTACCTGGAACAACCGCAGTAGAGGTTGATGAATCCACAGGTGTACTAAAGAGAGATGGAGTAGATTCAAAAATGAATCCTTATGATTTATATGCTTTAGAAACAGCACTTAGAATAAAAAAAGACACAAAAGCGAATCTAAAAGTACTTACTATGGGTCCTCCACAAGCAAAGAAGGTAATAGAAGAGAGTTTTATGATGGGGGCAGATGAAGGAGCTTTAATAAGCGATAGAAGATTTGGAGGAGCAGATGTCTTGGCAACTTCTTACACTATATCGCAAGGCATTAGAAAAATGGGTAGAGTAGACTTAATAATTTGTGGAAAACAAACCACTGATGGTGATACAGCACAGGTTGGACCTGAAGTAGCTGAGTTTTTAGATATACCTCATGTAACTAATGTTACAAAATTAATTGAAATCAAAGAGAAAAGCATAGTTGTTGAAATAGATATGCCAAATGATTTACAAGTATGTGAAATTGAGTATCCTTGTTTGATAACAGTAGAAAAAGATATTTTTCAACCAAGATTGCCTTCATTTAAGTTAAAGCTAGAGACTAGAGAAAGAAAAATACCTGTGTACAGTCTAGATGATTTTGAGGACAAGGACGAAAATAATTATGGATTAAATGGTTCCCCTACTCAAGTTGTAAGAATATTTCCTCCTAAGCCAAATACAGATAAAAATATTATGAGAGGAAATGCAGAAGAGTTAAGTACTGCACTTATAAATAAATTAGAGGAATTAAAATTAGTCTAAGGGGGAAGAAGAAATGTCAAAAATAGTTGTAAATCAAGATAAAATAACTGATTTGAAAAGCGTACTAGAAATTTGTCCTTTTGGTGCTATAGAAGAAAAATCAGGTAAGGTAGAAATAAGTGCTGGCTGTAAGATGTGCAAATTGTGTGTCAAAAGTGGACCCAAAGGTGCATTTGAATTTATAGAGAGTAATAAAGCAAAAATAAATAAGGATGAATGGAAAGGAGTGGCAGTATATGTAGAACATCATAATGGGAATATACATCCTGTAACATATGAACTTATAGGGAAAGCTCGTGAAATGGCATCAAAAATAAAGCAACCTGTATATTGTGTATTTGTAGGAAAAGGTATAAAAGATAAATGTAAGAATCTTATCTCTTATGGTATTGATGAAGTATTTGTATATGATGAAGATGAATTTAAAGAGTTTAGGATAGAACCGTATGCAAAAGCAATAGAAAACTTTATAAATAAAATAAAACCAACAATAATGTTGGTTGGTGGAACTACATTAGGTAGGTCATTAGCTCCAAGGCTTGCTGCTAGATTTAAAACAGGGCTTACAGCAGATTGTACAATACTTGATGTGCAATCAAACACTGATTTAGACCAAATAAGACCAGCATTTGGTGGAAATATAATGGCTCACATAAATACACCTAATAATAGACCTCAATTTGCCACTGTAAGATATAAAATATTTTCAGCTCCAGAAAAGGTAGAAAATGCAACAGGAAAAATAACTTTATGTGAAATAGAAAAAAAAGAGTTAAAATCTAAGATTAAAGTACTGAGTGTAAAGGAAAAAAGTAAAGAAGTTGGTCTTGAAGAAGCAGAAGTAATAGTAGTTGCAAGTAGAGCAATAAAGAAACAAGAAGATATGGATATGATATATAAATTAGCTGACAAGTTAAATGCTCAAGTAGCAGGAACAAGACCGATTATAGAAGCAGGTTGGATAGATGCTAAAAAACAAATAGGTCTTAGTGGTAGAACTGTCAAGCCTAAATTAATAATAACTTGTGGTGTATCTGGAGCTGTTCAATTTGTTGCAGGAATGCAAGGAGCTGATTATATAGTAGCTATAAATAAAGATGATAAAGCACCTATACTAGATGTAGCACACTTAGCTTTAATAGGAGATATTTATGATATTATTCCTAAATTGATTAAAAAAATAGAAAATAAAAAAGATGATAAGCAAATATATGTGGCATCAGCAGCTGAATAGGGGGATAGAAATGTATAAATCAATTGATAAAAAAGATATAAATTTTTTAATAGATATTTGTGGAGATGAAAATGTAGTAGTTGGAAGTGATATAAATGAAGATTTTTCACATGATGAACTTGGAGGAATAGAAAAATATCCTGAAGTTCTAGTAAATGTGCTTGAAACCGAACAAGTATCTAAAATAATGAAATATGCATATGAAAACAATATACCAGTTACGCCAAGAGGACAAGGAACTGGTCTTGTAGGAGCTGCTGTTGCCATAAATGGTGGAATAATGATTAATCTATGTAAAATGAATAAAATACTTGAGGTTGATTATGAAAATCTAACATTGACAGTAGAACCAGGAGTTTTGCTTATGACAATAGGTCAATATGTTCAAGAGAGAGATTTATTTTATCCACCTGACCCAGGTGAGAAGAGTGCTACAATAGCAGGTAATATAAATACTAATGCAGGTGGAATGAGAGCAGTAAAATATGGTGTTACAAGAGATTATGTTAGAGGTCTTGAAGTAGTATTACCAAATGGAGAAGTTATAAATATAGGGGGAAAAGTAGTTAAAAATAGTTCTGGATATAGCATAAAAGATTTATTAATAGGTTCAGAAGGAACTCTAGGAATAGTTACAAAGGCGATATTAAAATTACTTCCTTTACCAAAGAAAAGTGTAAGTTTACTTATACCTTTTCCAAATTTATCAATGGCAATAGAGACTGTTCCTAAAATAATAAAATCAAAATCAATACCAACAGCCATAGAATTTATGGAAAGAGATGTAATATTGGCTGCGGAAGAATTTTTAGGTAAAAAGTTTCCAGATAATACATCAGATGCTTATCTTCTACTTACGTTTGATGGAAATAGTATTGAAGATATAGAAAAAGAATATGAAAAAGTCGCTAATCTGTGTTTAGAAAATGGAGCATTAGATGTATTTATATCAGATACACAAGAAAGAAATGATTCTATCTGGTCAGCCAGAGGGGCTTTCTTAGAAGCTATAAAGGCATCTACAACAGAAATGGATGAATGTGATGTCGTTGTACCAAGAGACAGGGTAGCAGAGTTTATAAGATATACTCATGAGCTTCAAGATGAGTTAAAAATAAGAATAAAAAGTTTTGGTCATGCAGGTGATGGAAATCTACACATATATATATTAAAAGATGGTATGGATGAACATACTTGGAAATCAAGATTAAAAGAAACTTTTGACTGTATGTATAAAAAATCTAGAGAACTTAATGGTCAAGTCTCAGGTGAACATGGTATAGGATATGCAAAAAAAGAGTATTTACATGAATCAAACTCAGATGCCTATATGATGTTAATTAAAAATATAAAAGTAGCTTTTGCAATATCAGCAGTATCTGGTTATCCAGTGGGAGCAAGTCTAGCTTCTGAATTT
>NZ_JAGWCT010000031.1:0-42401 GCF_020657815.1 Clostridioides sp. ZZV15-6597
GTATTAAAAAATTTAAAAACCTGCTAATAAAAATAGATTGATTTTTAGCAGGTTTTATTTATAATCTTTGTATATTGATACTATTATATTAAATTTTATATTTTGCTGTGATATTTAATTTTTATTTTCTGATATGAGACTAAGACTTGATATATCTGTATAAATCGCATAAAAAACAGGATAACGATTTTGATATAACTCGTTTACAAATGTACCTTGCATTCTTACAGGGAAAATATGACCATCTGTATGACACAAACGGAAAACCACTTCAAAAGTCTCTCTCTTAGAAATTGCTTCTCCTAATGTATTAAGTACTATTTGTAAGTCATCTTGTAATACTGGTGAAAGAACATCAAAGTTTGCAGATGAAACAACGTGTGCAGAATATCCAGTGAATTCAAGCATTTTTTGATTAAAATAAAGTAATTTCAACTTTTCCATACAAGCAAATTTGACAATACCATCAGTAGCCATTTCCAATAATACTTTTATATCTCTAGGGTTTATGTGAAATGACATACTATCCATAGAATCATCCGAAAATACATGATAAGAATTTTTCCCATGGCTTTTTGCATAATAAAGTGCTTGGTCTGCTTTTTCATATAACTCAGAATATACGCAACCATGTTCAGGATACATTGCTACACCAATACTACATGTAATAGAAAACTCCTCTTGCTCAGCAAATTTCTTCTGATTAATTTTAGAACAAAAACGCTCTAATTTATCTATAAGTACATAGTTATTGCTATTAAAGTTTTTTATCAATACTACAAACTCATCTCCACCAATACGTCCTATAATATCATCCTCTCGAAATTGAGATTTCAATTCTAATGCAAATTCATTTATAATAAAATCTCCAAATGCATGACCATATTTATCATTTACATTTTTAAAATCATCAATATCAAATATTAGAAAAACATGTTCTGAATCTTGATTGTTCTTGTTTTCTAGAAATGAACTAATAAATTCCTCTGTTACACCCTTATTGTAAAGGCCAGTAAGAGAATCAAGTTGTGAGCGTTCAAGTAGTAATAATTCTCTATTTTTTTCCTCATCTATATTTTTACGATAAGATATCATACGAACAGATTCATCTGATGTCCAAAAGAAAATTCGTGCATTAATTCTAATCCAGTGATAATTTTCCCCATCTTTCTTAATTAAAAAATCATAGCTTATATTATTAATTCCGCTATTATAACACTTAAGAACATTTTCTGGTAAGAACGTCTCTAAATAACCCTGTGCATACTCTCCTTTGATTTGTTCTTTAGCAATTGTATATAGTGCTTCATCATATGGTGTATTAAGCCCTAAGCCAAACTCATGAAAATATCTATTTGAATCTTCACAACCAGCTCTATTATTAGTAACATCAATCTCAAAAATATTTTCATAAAGTTCTTCAGTAGATTGACTTAACAACTTTTGATATTCTAATTTCTGAGAAACACTAAGCTTCATTATTTGACTTTTATACTTCTTAAGTACACGTGTAATTGTAAAAAGTACAAATATTATAATCAAAATTATAACTGCAATTCCTTTTAAAAATTGTATCTGAAGTTGCTTACTCATTACAGTCAAATCAGTCTCTAAAACAAGATGCCATTTTAAACTAGATATATACTGACATACAACATAACTTTTTGATTTTTCAGATGAATGCCAAAAACTCCTCTGCTCTTTTTTATTATTTAATATTAACTCCTTTGAATCATATAAATCACTACTAGAATTTTCAAAGAAATTTATATGCTCATAACCAGTTTTTTCTGATGTTAATTGTACAAATCCTTTATCATCAATTAAATGTGCTACAACATCAAATTTATCATCATATTCTTTAAGCAACATTTGTAATGAATTAACCTTTAATCCAACTCCTATAATTCCCATAGTTGATCCATTATCATCTTTTATCTTACAGTTTACAAATACTGTAATACTATTATTGCTTGCTTCATCATTATCAACATTTAATGAATATTCATCATTATTCTTTAAGAAATTATAATACCATTGATTCTCTGAATTATTAACACTAAGATTTCTATCAAGCCCATTAAAATGATAATAGTTATTTGTTTTAGCGGATACTAGAAAAACAGAATCATATGAGTATTTATTCTTGTATGCATTCAAGTAATCTTGTAATTTATAAGTAAATTCCTCATCATTTATATGTTCTTTCTCACCATCTAAAAAGTTTTTTAATAAACTATCATTTGCCATGGTAAGAGATACATTTATAGGTTCTGAAAGGAGTTTATCTATCTGATAATAGATACCTTCAGCAGCCAATGTGGATACATGCTCAATATCATTTTTAAAAATATTAGTATTAGATTGGTATCCAATTACAGAAGTAGCTACAAAACCAAGAGTAATAATAGTGCAAACAATAACATTTGTATGTAAAAGTGTATTTTTTTTCATAGTATGTCCCCTCTTTAACCCTCACTTTGGCTTCATTGTATTTTCACCTTCTTTAAATATAATTATTTCAAGTAGTAAACTCTTTAAAACTTTAAATTTTTATATTCATCTGTTACTTTTTATAAAACAACAGAAATATACAAATACATCATATAAAGCACATCATCAAAATTAAAAGTCTAAAAAGATTTATATTTTTTTCAAATATATTATTTATCGTTCACAATAACGTTGATTAAAAGTTTTTTGATATGACATTCCTATAGTCAATTCTGCCTAACTATAATTTGTCATATAATAGATTATTTTATCACTTCATTATATCAAACAAACTTAAATAATTATACAAACAATGTGTATATAAGGATTAATTTTATTAATTCTTTATAATTAATTAATCTTTATCCCCTTTATACTTATTTCAAATTGTATCATTTTAAGCCCTAAAAATTAAAAAACCACAGGATAAATCATTCTATCCTGTGGCAAATTTAAATTTTTAAAAATATTTTTGTTATCATTTAGATATTTATATTTTATTTTGCATATTCTATAGCTCTTGTTTCTCTTATTATACTTACTTTTATTTGTCCAGGATATTCAAGCTCATCCTCTATTTTCTTAGTCATATCTCTCGCTAATAAGTGTATTTCTTCATCATTTATGGCTTCTGGTTTTACCATTATTCTAATCTCTCTACCAGCTTGTATAGCAAATGATTTTTCTACACCTTCGTATGAATTAGCTATTTCTTCTAATTTTTCAAGTCTCTTAATATAAGCTTCCAAAGTCTCTCTTCTAGCACCAGGTCTAGCAGCTGATATCGCATCTGCTGCTGTAACTAATACAGCTTCTACGGTCTGAGGCTCATAATCTCCATGATGTGTACTCATAGCATGTATAACTTCTTTAGATTCCTTATAACGTCTAAGTAAATCCATACCTATTTCAACATGTGTACCTTCCATTTCATGGTCTACAGCCTTACCTATATCATGTAATAAACCAGCTCTCTTAGCTAATCTAATGTCTGCACCTATCTCAGCAGCCATTATACCAGCTATATGAGCAACTTCTATAGAATGTTTAAGAACATTTTGTCCATAACTAGTTCTATAATTAAGTCTACCTAATAATCTTATTAATTCTGGATGAATTCCATGTACACTAGTTTCAAATGCAGCTTGTTCACCATATTCTTTTATAATATTGTCAACTTCTTTTCTCGCTTTTTCAACCATTTCTTCAATTCTAGCTGGATGTATTCTTCCATCTGCTATTAATTTCTCTAGAGCAATTCTTGCAATTTCTCTTCTTATTGGATCAAATCCTGATAAAATTACTGCTTCTGGAGTGTCATCTATTATAAGGTCTATCCCTGTTAAAGTTTCTAGAGTCCTTATATTTCTACCTTCTCTACCTATTATTCTACCCTTCATTTCATCATTAGGTAAGCTTACTACTGTAACAGTAGTTTCAGCTACGTGATCTGCTGCACATTTTTGAATTGCATATCCTATAATTTCTCTTGATTTCTTATCAGCTTCTTCTTTAGCTTGACCTTCTATCTCTTTTATCATTATAGACATTTCACGTCTTACATCTCTCTCAGCATTTGTTAAAATAATTTCTTTAGCCTTATCAGATGTAATTCCTGATATGCTTTCTAATTTTTCCAATTGTTGAGTTTTTATTACTTCGACTTCTTCTTCTTTCTTTTCAACTGTCTTTAATTTTTCACTTAGATTTACTTCTTTAGATTCTAAATTTTGTAATTTTCTATCTAAGACTTCTTCTTTTTGTACTACTCTTTTTTCATACTTTTGTACTTCTGTTCTTCTTTCTTTGTTTTCTCTTTCAGCTTCTGTTCTCCACTTATGGATCTCTTCTTTAGCTTCTAATAACTTTTCTTTCTGTACTGTTTCTGAGTCGTGGTGTGCTTTATCTATTATTTCTTTGGCCAAGTTTTCAGCTTGTCCAAGTTTTGCTTCAGATATATTTTTTCTAACAAAATATCCAGCTATAATACCAACAGCTGCACCTATTACAATCATTACTACACTATCTATGACATCCACCTCCTTCGTTAATAATCCCAAAATGTCATCACTATGATTAAAAAATATTCCTAATAATTAAAATTAAATTTAGATATTTTATCCTCACTTAATTTTATAATTTTTTCAACATTGTGTCAAGCTAATAGGGAGCGTGGTATGTCCTTATTTAATAGTTATTTTTTTATATTTTCACTTATTTTTCAACAACGTCTTCTGATACCAAAGTACCGGCTTCTTCACTAACCTCATTTAAATTGTAAAATGTTCTAACTTTTTCATCTATTTCATTAGTTAAATCCATATTATCCTCTAGGAATTTTTTTACATTTTCTCTTCCTTGTCCAAGTTTAGTATCATTGTAACTATACCATGAACCTGATTTTTTAACTATATCTATGTCAGCAGCTATATCTAAAAGATCTCCAATTTTTGATATACCTTCTCCATACATTATATCAAATTCAGATTGTTTAAATGGTGGTGCTACTTTGTTTTTAACAACCTTAACTCTTGTTCTGCTTCCTATAACCTTGTCACCTTGTTTTATTGTGTCTATTTTTCTAACATCCAATCTAACTGATGAGTAGAACTTTAATGCACGTCCTCCAGTAGTCGTTTCTGGATTTCCAAACATTATTCCTACTTTCTCTCTTAATTGGTTTATAAATATAGCAACACAATTTGATTTTTTAATCGAACCAGTTAATTTTCTAAGTGCTTGAGACATAAGTCTAGCTTGTAAACCTACATGAGAATCACCCATATCTCCGTCTATTTCTGCTTTTGGAACCAATGCTGCAACTGAATCTATTACTATTATATCAATTGCACCACTTCTTATTAATGCCTCTGCTATTTCTAAGGCTTGTTCTCCTGTATCTGGTTGAGATATGATTAGATTATCAACATCCACACCTAATGCTTTTGCATATACTGGGTCAAGTGCATGTTCAGCATCTATAAATGCAGCTATTCCTCCATTTTTTTGAGCTGATGCTACACAACTAAGTGCAACAGTCGTCTTACCAGAAGATTCTGGACCATATATTTCAACTATTCTCCCTCTAGGTAGACCTCCTATACCAATAGCTATATCTAAACCGATTGCTCCTGTTGATATAACATCTATAGACATAGACGTTGCTTCTCCCAATTTCATTACTGAACCTTTACCAAAATCTTTTTCAATTTTACCTAAAGCTTCATTCAACGCTTTTAATTTTTCTTGATCTACACTCATCTCTATACCATCCCTTCATTTATCTACAAACATTTGTTCTCTTGTTATATATTAATTATATAACATAAATCAAACCTAGTCAATTTAAAAACGCTCCTAATGATTATATTTTTATTTGCTACATTTTATTTATAAACCATTATCAATAATTATATACACAAAAGAAAATATTACCGAAAAAGAAAAGAGGTATACTATAATAGTATACCCTTTTTTACATTTTTAAAGTTTTAAGTTGCTATTTTTTATTTATTAATCAATCAATTTATGTTTTTTAAATGATAATATTCTATTTTGAGGACATGAAAAGTTCTTTATTTTTATATAGGTATTCCCATCCAGAATATAAAGTAAGCAGTGTTGCTATAAGTATAAGAATCCCACCTATATTTAGTATTAATTCATTTTCAAACTGAGCTCCTAACAATAAAATCACTACTGATACCATTTGAGTTATAGTTTTAAGTTTTCCACTGCCACCAGCTGCTATTACTTTTCCATCAGCAGCTGCTATAGCCCTCAATATACTAACTGTAAGTTCTCTAGCTACTATTATAATTACCATCCAACTACTTACTAGACCATCTTCTATCATACATGTAAGTGCTGAGATTACTAATAATTTGTCTGCTAATGGGTCCATAAACTTCCCAAAATCAGTGACTAAGTTATACTTTCTAGCTATTTTTCCATCTAGTGCATCAGTAATTGAAGCTACTATAAAAATAATACAAGCTAATAAAAACTTGTTTGGTACATTAAATAACATTATTAAAACAAATACTGGAATTAAAAATATTCTAAACAAAGTTAATTTGTTAGGCAAGTTCATATACAACATCTCCCATTAAATCGTATTCCATTGCATCATTTATTTGAACACTTACGAATTCTCCTACTTCAAGATTATCTACACTTTTTACATATACTATACTATCAATTTCTTCTGCATCGCCCTGTGTTCTTCCTGTATATACATTATCTTCTATTTGCTCTTCTATTAGTACTTCATATGTTTTTCCTATTTTTTTATCATTAAGTTCTTCAGATATTTTTTGTTGAATCATCATTAAAGTATCTCTTCTTTGTATTTTTACTTCTTCATCTATATGATTTGGTAATTTATCTGCTGGTGTATCTTCTTCTCTTGAATATGCAAATGCACCTAACCTATCAAATTTGACTTCTTTGACAAAATTTACAAGCTGTTTAAAATCTTCTTCTGTTTCACCAGGAAAACCTACTATTATTGTAGTTCTAAGTATAGCATCTGGTATATTCTTTCTTATAAGTTTAATTTTATTTAATATATCCTCTTTACTAGTTTTTCTATTCATTAACTTTAAAATACTGTTACTTGCATGTTGTATTGGCATATCAAAATAGCTACATATATTATCATGTTCTTTTATAACTTTAATCAATTCTTCTGTTATTGATTCTGGATATGAGTACATGACTCTTATCCATTTAAGCCCATTTATCTTTGCAAGTTCTTCTAAAAGTTCTGGTAATCTCTCTTTACCATATAAATCAAAACCATACTTTGTAGTATCTTGAGCTATAACTACAAGTTCTTTTACTCCAGATTCAGCCAATTTATTTGCTTCTTTAATTATATCTTCAAATCTTCTACTTCTATATTTACCTCTAAGCTTAGGTATTATACAATAAGTACAATTATTGGAACATCCTTCTCCAATTTTTAAGTATGCCATATAGCTAGGCGTAGATAGATATCTTGGTAAGTCCTCATTAAATACAAACTCTATATCATCAAGACTTACAATTTGATGTTTCTCACTCAAATCTTTAAGTATATCATCTATATTTTGGTAGCTTCCTGTACCAACTATTGCATCTATTTCTGGAATTTCAGTTTTTAATTCCTCAGAGTATCTTTGAGCTAAACATCCTGTTACTATCAACAGCTTTAGATTCCCAGTCTGTTTTAATTCTGCAAATTCTATTATAGTATCAATTGATTCTTGCTTAGCTGACTCTATAAACCCACAAGTATTTACTATAATTACATCAGCTTCTTCAAAATCTCCTATCAATTTATAACCTTTTTTATTTAAAATTCCCATCATTATTTCTGCATCCACCAAATTTTTTGAGCATCCTAATGATTCTAATGCTATCTTTAACATTTTTTCTCTCCTTCCAATATGCTCTCATATAAGCCTATAACATATTCTAGGGCTTTTTGTGTGTCATCAAAATTTACAATTTTATTATACTTATATTTTTCCACTGAATGCATATAAAGTGGGTCGTAATATTCTATAAGATATTTTTTTACAAGTTCTTCATATTTGCCTAATTCTAATAAATCAATATATTCATCTACTGCTTTATGACCCAATCTTTTTCTGAATTTATTTATACACTCTTTTAAAACCAATATATTATCTTCATCTTTACCATAAATATAATCTCTACAAAGTCTATTGACTCTATTATCAATATCACATTCCAGTAGTATATGATACCCATCTCGTATCATTGCATCGAAGATTTCATTAGGAACTGTGACACTTCCAACTCGCTTACTTTCACTTTCAACAAATATATAATCCTTTTTTGAGAAAAATATACTTTCAAATAATTTAGTTTCAAAGTTCTTTTGAGATGGTGGCTTCTCATCAAATGTTATAAAACCAAAAGTTGAACCACTATTTTTAGCTATTCCTTCTAAATCTAATACATCTATTTCTTTTTTCTTCAATAAATGCAATAAATCAGTCTTTCCTGAGCCAGTTAATCCATGCACAGATATAAAGTTCTTTGTATTCATTATATTTCTTAAGTAATCCAATACAAAGTTTCTATAAGCCTTATATCCACCTTCAAGTTGATAAACATTTACACCTAATGATGACAATACATTTACTATACTTCCACTTCTCATTCCGCCTCTTGCACAATATATGACAATATTATCATAATTTGCTGTAAGCTCTGCTGCTTGTAAATATATATCCTTTAGCTTATACGATACATAATCAAATCCCTTTTGTATTGCTTCATGCTTTCCCTGCATCTTATAAATAGTTCCAACTTCATTATGCTCATTGTTTTTAAAAAGGGGCATATTAAAAGCATTTAATATATGGTCTTCTTCATATTCCCCTTCTGTTCTTACATCTACAAAAACTACTTTTTCTAGCTTAAGTGCCTTTTCTATTTCTATAACCGACAATTCTATTCACCTTCTAAATTCTGCAAATCTTGTTTGCTTATTAGTACCTTTCTTGGCTTGCTTCCCTCGCTAGCTCCAATTATACCTCTTTCTTCCATAGAGTCAATAAGTCTAGCCGCTCTATTAAATCCTATTTTAAATCTTCTTTGCAACATAGAAGCAGATGCTTGACCACTTTCTACAACAAATTCTATTGCCTCACTTAAAAATTCATCCTCATCGCTAGATTTTGATGTATTAACTTTAGATATAGTTTCAATTATATCTTCCTCATACTTTATTCCATCCTTAACCTGGTCTTTTACAAAATCAATTACTCTTTCTGACTCACTTTCTGATATAAATGCACCTTGAAGTCTAACTGGTTTTGCCGCTCCAAGTGGATAAAATAGCATATCACCTTTACCTAAAAGTTTCTCTGCCCCACCCATATCAAGTATTGTTCTTGAATCAGTTTGAGATGACACTGCAAATGCTATTCTAGACGGTATATTAGCTTTTATAACACCTGTTATGACATCAACGGATGGTCTTTGTGTAGCTACAATCAGGTGCATTCCAGCAGCTCTGGCCATCTGAGCTAATCTACAAATATAATCCTCTACATCATTTGCGCTTGCCATCATTAAATCTGCTAACTCATCTATTATTATTACTATTTTAGGTAATTTTTCCTCTGATTTTTCATTATAACTTGTTACATCTTTTACTTGAGCATCTGCAAATAGTTTATATCTTCTATTCATCTCTGTCACTGCCCAGTTTAAGGCATTAGCAGCTTTTTTAGGGTCTGTAACTACAGGTATCAGAAGATGTGGTATTCCATTATAATTTGCAAGTTCAACCACTTTTGGGTCTATTAAAAGTAATTTTACTTCATCAGGGTTTGCCTTATATAATATACTACTTATCAAAGTGTTTACACAGACACTCTTTCCTGAACCTGTAGAACCAGCTATAAGTAAATGTGGCATCTTACCTATATCTCCAATTATAATTTTGCCTGCTACATCTTTCCCAAGCCCCATTGCAAGAGGAGAATCAAAATTATTAAACTCTTCACTTTCTAGAACTTCTCTTACTCCAACCATTTGAGCTTCCTCATTTGGAACTTCTATTCCAATTGCACTTTTCCCAGGAATTGGCGCTTCAATTCTTATACTTTTAGCTGCTAAACTTAAAGCTATATCATCAGTTAAGTTTACAATTTTACTTACTTTAACCCCTGGACTTGGCTGTATCTCATATCTTGTTATAGTTGGACCAACTGTAACTTGATTAATCTTTGCTTCTACTCCAAAATCTGAAAGTGTCTTTTCTAAAAGAGAGGCATTTTTTAAAACCTTCTTTTTGCCATTTTCATCAGATTTTTTATTTACTTTATTTAAAAGTTCAACACTAGGTTTTTTATAATTTGAATAGTCTTCATTATTTGACTCTGATACAATGCTTATTGGTTGAGTTTTTTCTACATCTAAATTAGATTTGCTTATATCAACTTTCTTTTCTGGTTTAGTCTCTACAACTGAATTTTCATTTGTAGCTTTCTGTAACTCTTTTAAAACATCTAGTTCTGGCATACTTTGAGTTCCTTCTAATATTTCTAAATATTCATCTTCTGCCTTGTTAAAACCAACTATTTTAATAGTCTTATCGTCTACACCATCACCATTTTCTTCTTCTAAATATTCATCTTCTTCATTGTCACGACCTTTTGACATTAACCCTTTAAAAAATCCAGGCTTCTTATTTACAGTAGTATCGTCCACTTCATCAGTTATCATATCTATTGCAGATTTTTTCATATTTGAAATTTTATCTTTAAAAGTTAAATTACTGTCTTTTGATGCTTTAGATTTTGACTTTGCATTTGATACCAAACCTTTTATAGAAATATTAAATATAAACATTATAGAAAGTATAAGAGCAAATATACTTATTAGCCATCCACCTGCTATACCAAATATTTTACTCATATAATACGCAATGGTTGTTGCTATTAAGCCACTACCTTGTCCACTTACACCCAATTTCATAACATCATCAAACATATTACCTTTTAGTGGGCTATCTACAGGAAGAGTTCCTGCATTTAACAATCCATAAAATACAAAAATAAATAAAATAATTATGTAGTATAATTTAGTCTTTCTCAATCTATATATATATTCATTTCCATCAAAAAACCCTAGAAGTCCTGTTATAATTACTATAAATGGTATTGCTATGGAAAGTCCTCCAAATAATCCTTTAAAGAGATTTTGCATTATCACAGGTATCCATCCCATAGAATTAGAATTTAAACTATATAATAAAAATACACCTATAAATATTGTTATCAAATTATGATATTCTGCATTAAAGCTTAAGGTATTTACCTTCTTTTTTTTCTTCTTTTTCGTGGCCATTAATATCACTCCTTATTTTTAGCAAGTTTTACCCCTTCATAGCAAAAAGTGCTAATGCCTTAACACTAACACTCCTACTTTATTACATCATTATATCATAAATTTTATTATTTAAACAAATTTTAATCATTATTTTTTTCTTCCTCTGATTCTTTTATAAGGTCTTTTAATTTTTTAATAGCATCTTTTAATCCACCAACTTCATCTATAAGCCCGTAATCTACAGCTTCTTTTCCTATTAAAACACTACCAACATCACTTATAAGCTCATCTTTCTCATGCATAAGTTTATCAAGTATATCTCTTTCGATATTAGATGTTCTTATGATAAATTGAATTATTCTCTCTTGCATCTTTTTAAAATACTCGAAAGTTTCATTTATACCTATTACAAGTCCAGTTGTTCTTACAGGATGTATAATCATTGTTGCAGTTGGAGCTATAAATGAGTAATCACCTGCAGTAGCAAGAGGAACACCTATACTATGACTTCCCCCTAATACAAGAGTAACTACTTTTTTGGATGTACTATTTAAAAGTTCTGCAATAGCTAGACCTGCCTCAATATCTCCTCCAACAGTATTTAAAACAACTAGTACTCCTTTAACATCATTACTTTCCTCAATTGAATAAAGCATTGGAATTATATGTTCATACTTTGTAGCTTTTTTCTGAGGATTTCCTATAAAATGACCTTCAATTTCTCCAATTATAGTTATACATTGGGTATCTTTAGGAGGCTGAGGAGGCATCTCACTAGTGCCAAATTGTTTTATACATTCTCTTTCCTCACAGCTAGAATCTCTTCTACAATTATCTTTATCAAATGTTTCATTATCATCTTTATAATCTTTCATAAAAAAACTCCTATCAAAATATATTTAACTTAGTTTTACCAAATAAATCAAATATATTAAGATATACGAAAAATTATTAAATTTTGAATAAAAGTAATTGCATTACGATTCTTATTTTACATAAAATTGTTGGTGTATTGCATGTACTGCTGTATGCATATCTTCTTCACTAACTAAACAAGATATAGTCATATTTGAATCTGATGTTTGTAAAAGAGATACTCCTGCTTTTGATAAACCTCTAACTACTTTTGACATGATACCAGACATTTCATCAGCTATTCTTGAACATATCAATGTTACTTTAGCACAATCTCTATTTACTTCATAATCTAATTCAAATTTATCTAGTATTTCTTTTAATTCTTTTATATCAGCATCTTCAATAACAAAGGCTTTTTCTGATATAAAGAAATTTATCATATCTATATTTATAAGTTTCTTTTCTATTTCATTTAATACTTCTGTAAACACTTCTTCTGCTGATTTAATCTTAACTTGAGCAACACTATCTTTATTTGCAACAGCAACTTTAAGGTCTTTTTCTTGTTCATATTCTATATTTTGTTCTAAATGCTTACATAAAGAACCTATTTTTGTACCTTCAAAAGTTGGATTCATTGTATTTTTTATTGCTAGAGTTATATTTCCACTTTTAGCTAACTGTACTGCTCTTGGATGTATTACCTTAGCTCCTTTATCTGCCATTTGAAATACTTCTTCATAATCTATAAAACTCAATACTTTAGCATTTGGTTCTACTCTAGGGTCTGCAGTCATTATACCATCTACATCAGTGTAAATTTCAACTGTCTCACATTCCAAAGATTTACCAATAGCAACTGCTGATGTATCACTTCCACCTCTTCCAAGAGTAGTTACTTCACCATCATCTGTTACACCTTGAAATCCAGCTATAACAACAACTTTGCCATCATCTAATGCTCTTTTTACCTTTTTAGGGTTTATATATTTTATTTTAGCATTAGAATACTCATCACTTGTAATTATACCTGCTTGTTGACCAGTAAAGAAAACAGATTCTATACCTTTTGCATTTAATAAATTAGCAAGAATTGTCCCTGATATTATTTCACCACAAGACATTATTAAATCAAGTTCTCTTTTATTTGGTTCATCATTTACTGAATTACACAGATTTATAAGTGTATCTGTTGCATATGGAGCGCCCTTTCTACCCATTGCTGAAACTACTAATACTAATTGTAACTCTTCATCATTATCTCTGTATGCTTTTACTATCTTACATACTTCATTCATTTTTTCATATGATTCTACTGATGTCCCACCAAACTTTTGCACTAAAATACTCATTTTTTCCTCCTAAATATATCCCTCATATTCTATAATTATCATATCATTGCCTATTTTTTTTACATTTCTCCATGGAACTTCTAAAAATGACTTATCTTTTCTTCTGGCAAAAAAGCCTTTTTCTTTTGGAATTAAAAGCGCCAATATCCCGCCTGTAGTTTCATCTAGTATAAGGTCACACTCTCCAATAACTCCTAATCTTTCTCCTGTGACTAAGTTAACTATTTCCTTACCTGCTATTTCAGATAAATTCATATTTTATACCTCCAGAGATTCACTTTTTAAAATATTAATCCAAATGCAGAATATCTTCTACATCTCTTCCAACTATACATGTACCAATATTTTCTATATTGAATACCTTATCAACAACTTTTTTTACTGAATTAATATCAACATTATTTATACATTCAAGTATTTCATCTGTAGTTTTTACTTTTTTACTCAACAACATAGATTTACCAGTAGACATCATTCTACTGCTAGTACTTTCTAAATCCAATATATAATTACCTTTTAGTTGTTCCTTACTTTCAAATATTTCTTTTTCTGTAAGATAATTTTTTCTTATATTTTCAATTTCTTCTTTTATTAAATTATAAACATCTTGCAAATTTTCTGTACTCATACTTGCGAATATACCTAATTCACCACATTTTCTGTATAGTGTTTGTGACGAGTATATTGAATATACTAAACCTTTTTCCTCCCTTATCTTCTGAAAAAGTCTTGAGCTTATACTTCCACCAAAAATATTGTTTACCACCGCCATTGAATAAACTTCATCATCATTTTCAAATGGAATACCTTTTAGACACATAGCTAAGTTTACCTGTTCAGTATCTTTGTTTTTTGATATAAAACAAGGATTAAACTTGGCCTCAGTTATGTCTATACTTAAGTTTCTCTTTTTCCAGTTTCCAAATTTAGATTTAAGTTTATCTACCATATCATCAAAATCAAAGTTTCCAACTATAGAAATAACAGCATTATTTGGAATATAATATTTGTTTAAGTACTCTAACATAGACTCCTTAGTTATATTGTATAGAGAATCTTTTGTCCCAATTATATTCATCCCTAAACCATCATTAGCATATATATTTTCGACTAATAAATCATAAGATAAATCGTCTGGAGAATCTTCATACATCTTAAGTTCCTCCAATATTATAAGTCTTTCCTTATCTATATCATTTTTATCAAATCTAGAATTTAGTATCATATCACTTAATACATCTATTCCTGTATCTATATGCTCATCTATTAATTTTACATAATAACATGTACATTCTTTACTTGTAAATGCATTGATTTGCCCACCTAAATTGTCAATTGTGCTAGCAATCTCTTTTGAGGTTCTATTTTTGGTTCCTTTAAACATCATATGTTCTATAAAATGAGAAGTTCCACTTACCTCTTCTTCTTCTATTCTAGACCCTGCATTTATCCAAATACCTAACGTTATTGACTTTAGATATGGTATTTCTTCTCCAATTATTGTAAGCCCATTTTCCAGTATTTTTGTCTTATACATTACATTCTCCTAAAAATTTATTCTTTATGTTACATTGGATTATTGAAAACACTATGTTCTAATTCTATTTATTTTTATATGTATTACATTATAAGTCAGTCTTTTAATTAATTCAACTACAACTTATACAATCTTAATCAAATATTTATACTTTGTCTACTTAAATACATCACTAAGTTTACCTGGTTTTAATCCTTTTTCTCTTACAATTGCTATAATATCATCTATACATTTTGTCGTTGCATCAGTTGGGTGCATTAAGATTATACTACTATCTTTAATATCTTTTTTCTTCATTCTATCTATAATTACTTCTGGTTGATCTTTATATTTCCAGTCTATAGTGTCAGCATCCCATTTAATTGAAGTATATCCTAATTCTTTAGCAGCCTTTACTGTTTCTGCTCCAAAAGAACCTGCTGGAGCTTGAAAAAACTTAGTCTTCTCATTTATAATTTCTTCAATTATCTTTTTAGAGGTTTCTATTTGTTCATAGTTATCCTCATATGATAGTGTCGAATAATCTAAATGTTTGTATCCATGATTGCCTATTTCATGCCCTTGTTTCTTTATCTTCAATAATTCGTCTTTATTTTTTTCTGCCCACTTCCCAGTTACATTAAAAGTAATCTTTACATTCTCTTTTTTAAGAGTTTCCAAAATAGATTCTATGTACTCTGTTTCCCATCCAAGGTCTACGTTGCATGTTAATGCAACGTATCCACTTTTATCTTTTGTACCTCTCTCATATGGTAAATCTACTCCATTAAACAAGTTAAAAACGGGCTTATTGTTAAACAATTTTAATACCATTACCCCTCCTGATAATCCTAATAATATCACTAAAATTAGTATTATAATTTTTTTGAGCTTACTCTTATTAAGTACCATCATTATCATTAAAACTCCCCCTAATTATGTACAAATTGTTTCTTATTTAATACTATTAAAGGAAAGCTCTATTTATGCACTAAATATAACATAAACCTTTCTCTGTATATCAATAAAAAATTCTATTAAAAATCTCTTAAATAAACCTATATTATTAAACAGCTTTTTAATTAGCTCTTTACTTTTCCTATCATTTTAGAATTTCCTACAGTACTTTCTACTGTTACTTTTAATACAATAGTATGTAATACATTTTATATAAAAAGCCTCTGTTAGAAAGAGTAACAGAGGCTTTTTATTTCATGTTCAAAAGTTTAATTTCATACTTGAAAATATATTATAATAACTAGAATATGTTTATGTAATTGTACTTTTGAAATCTATAAATAATCTTTAATTTGTTGATTTCTTTAAACTTTTTCTTTCTATAAAAAAGAGAGCCACTAAAAGCTGAACTACTGCAACAATTGAAATACAAATAAATGCAACATCTATTCCAAATACATTTGCTGTAGTATTTGTCATACCTCGTGATGTTACTGTAGCAGTTGTCATTACTGCAACAAAAACTGCTGAGCCAATAGCACCAGCTATTGTACGCAGTGAAGTAAGTAATGCTGTTCCATGAGCAATATTTTTTTCCCCAAGCACACTCATTCCCCAAGTAACAATAGGCATCATAATTAATCCAATAGCTATCAGACGTATAATATAAAAAGCAGAGATATACAATACTGAAGTATCTTTTCCTACAAAAGATACACCAAGACAACTTATTGCCAAGAATATACTTCCACATACAACTAGCTTTCGTATTCCAAACCTATCATAAAATCTACCTGCAAAAGGACTTATAAGTGCCATTACAAGAGAACCTGGCATCATAATGAGACCACACTTAGTTGCTGAAAATCCTCTTACTGTCTGGATATATATTGGAATTAAAGTGGAACCTGCCATCATTACAACATATAGAAGCATACTTATAATTACAGCAAGTCTATAACTTTTATTCTTAAGAATACGAAGTTCTAGGAATGGCTCTTTTGAGTGAATCTGACGCAAAGAAAATGCTATAATTGATACTATACCTACAAATAATGGTAAAGCAATATTTATACTGAAAAACTCAGTTGTTCCAATATTCCCAAGTCCAATCAAAAGACCACTAAATCCTACTGCACATAAAATCATAGAAAACGTATCAAATGATTGTTTTTTTGTCTCTATTACATTTTGTAACACTCTAGATGCTATAATAATATCAATAATACTTATAACTAAAGAAAACCAAAAAATAGCTTGCCAATTAAAAATATCAATGACAATTCCTGCTAGAGTTGGCGCAAATATTGGAGCAGCCCCAGCAGCCAAGCCGTATATACCCATTATGGAACCCATTTGCTCTGCAGGATAAATTGTTAAAATTATTACTTGTGTCATAGATAGCAACACTCCATTACCCATTGCTTGCAATATACGTCCAAACAAAAGAGGTGTAAATGAAGATGCACTAGCAGAAAGCAACAATCCTACCGCAAAAAGACTCATAGCACTAATGAAAAGTGGTTTTGTTGGAAATCTCCTAATCAAAAATGCAGTGGCAGGAACCATAATTCCCATAGCAAGTGTATATGCACTAGTAAGCCATTGAGCTGTTGTGGCTGATATATTTAAATCCCCCATCATAACTGGCAATGCAGTAGTAAGAGATGTCTGAAGTAATGAGCCAACTATAGATCCAATCAATAGTACAGCAAAAATCATATTTCTAGATTGCTTATTTAAATTCATGTCTTTACCTTCTTTCTGTTTTTATTAGCAACGCTTAAGAAATATCTTTATTTTTTATCTTCAAAAAACTTTATAATCTTTTTTTGAATACGTATATAAGCAATAGCATCTTCTGGACCTAGTGCTTTTAAAAATTCAACTGTATACTCTAAAAATTCTTTTTCATTTATTTTCTGCTGTTGTATTCCCTTAGGCATTAATTGAACTAGTGTCTGTCTACCATTTTGTGGGTCAACACAGCGCTCAATCATTTCCTTTGATTCTAACTGATTAAGAATAGCAGACATTCTAGCAGTACTAACATTCATAGTACTACTTATTTCTTTTGGGTTTACTTTTTTATTGTTTTTAGATAAATAACCCAATACAAATTTTTCACCACTTTGTATATCTGCAATTTTATCTTTATGTGGTATTTTTACCATCAACGTCTTAACCTTTCCAAGTTCAAGTGCTAATTCCATATAGTCCACATTATCACCTCCTTAATTGCTAACACTATTAGTAATTTACCATATATTGTCAATAAAATCAATATTAACATGATGTTTAATAGTCATTATCACATTAGCAATAAAATATTATAATAAGAGATTATATATTCGCAATGATACTTAATTATTTAGCACTTAAACTTCTCAAATATTTGTACTAAGTATATTTATACAATAAAAAAAGCAAAACCCTAAGATTTTGCCTTTAATTATTTAATATATTATTTATTTTTATGCTCTGGTTTTGGTAAAAGAACTTTTCTAGATAAGTTAACTCTTCCTTTTTCATCTATTTCTGTAACTTTAACTTCAACTTCATCTCCTATATTTAATACATCTTCAACCTTAGCGACTCTTTCATGAGCTATATGAGATATATGAAGTAATCCTTCTTTTCCTGGAAGTATTTCAATAAATGCTCCAAAATTCATTATTCTACTTACTTTACCTTTGTAAGTTTTTCCTACTTCTGGTTCAATAACTATATTATTTATAAGTTCTTGAGCTCTATTAATCATATCAATTTCAATACCTGATATGAATACTTCTCCAGTTTGTTCAATATCTATCTTAACTCCAGTTTCATCTATTATCTTAGTTATTATCTTTCCACCAGGTCCTATTACATCTTTTATTTTGTCAGGATTTATTTGCATTTTAACAATCTTAGGTGCATATGGTGAAAGCTCTGGTTTTGGTTGAGATATAGTTTTTCTCATTTCTCCTAGTATATGGATTCTACCTTCCTTAGCTTGTTTTAAGGCACGTTGTAGAACTTCTTTATCTATACCATCTATTTTTATATCCATTTGTATTGCAGTTATACCATGTTCTGTCCCAGCCACTTTAAAGTCCATGTCTCCTAAGTGGTCTTCCATACCTTGTATATCTGAAAGCACTGCTACCTTGCCATCATGCTTTATAAGTCCCATTGCTATACCTGCAACCATGTCTCTTATAGGTACACCTGCATCAAGCAGAGATAATGTTGAACCACATACACTCGCTTGAGATGTAGAACCATTTGAACTCAATACTTCAGAAACTAATCTAATAGCATAAGGGAAGTCTTCTTGAGATGGTATCACTGGTAATAAAGCTCTCTCAGCTAAAGCACCATGTCCTATTTCTCTTCTACCTGGACCTCTTGATGGTCTAGCTTCTCCAACACTATATGCTGGGAAATTATAGTGATGCATATATCTTTTGTTTTCTTCTTCATCTAATCCATCTAACTTTTGAACATCTCCTAAAGCACCTAAAGTAGCTACATTAAGTACTTGAGTTTGTCCTCTAGTAAATATAGCTGAACCATGAGCTCTAGGTATCATACCAGTTTCACACCATATAGGTCTGATTTCTTCTAATTTTCTATTATCTGGTCTTACATTTTCATGCACTATAAGTTTTCTTACTTCTTCCTTTATTATATCTTGTAATACTTCCTCTATATCACCAATAAGTTCTTCAAAATTTTCAATAGTTTCTTCAAAATGAGCTAGAGTTTCTTCTTTAACTCTATCCATCTTTTCCATTCTTTCTAATTTTTCAAAAGTTTGAACTGCATCTTTCATCTTAGCAGTTGCAAATTCACGAACCAATTGAGTTATTTCTTCCCCTGCATGGTATAATTCAACAACAATTTTTTCTTTTCCAACTTCTGCAACTATACCATCTATAAATTCAACCACTTTTTTTATTTCTTGATGAGCAAATAAAATAGCATCTAGCATTATATCATCTGGAACTTCATCTGCTCCAGCTTCAACCATCATTATTGCTTCTTTTGTACCTGAAACAACTAGATGCATTGAACTTTTCTCTCTTTGCTCTGCATTTGGATTTACAACGAATGCACCATCTACAAGACCAACACATACTGAACCTGTTGGGCCATTAAATGGTATATCTGATATAGAAAGTGCTATAGATGAACCTATCATTGCTACTATATCTGGTGTGCAGTCTTGATCTACTGATAAAACTGTTGCAACTACCTGAACATCATTTCTAAATCCTTTTGGAAATAATGGTCTTATTGGTCTATCTATCAATCTTGATGTAAGTATCGCTTTTTCTGAAGGCTTACCTTCTCTCTTTAAAAAACCTCCAGGTATTTTACCTACAGAGTATAATTTTTCTTCATAATCTACACTTAAAGGGAAAAAGTCTATTCCGTCTCTAGGCTTAGCTGACTTAGTTGTATTTACCATTACCATACTGTCGCTGTATCTAACTATACAGCTACCGTTAGTCATTTCACAAATTTTTCCTATTTCTACAGAAAGTTCTCTCCCTGCGAAATCCATTTTAAATATTTTATGTTCAAACATTAATGCTTGTCCTCCTCTTATTAAAAACACGTATATCACTCTATTTACTATATTATCAAAAATACTATAAATTAACAATATAAAAATTATCTTTGCCTATATATGCAAGAAGCTTATATTTCTGCTAATTAGAACAACTTATAGCTAATATATCCGGCCCTGTATGAGAGCAAATAGAAACTCCACCTCTAGTAAACAAGACTCTTCTTGCTTTTATTCTTTTATTTACTTCTTCTTTTAATATTTCATAATCATGTAGATTATCTCCACAACCTATTGTTACTATTTTCCCTTCTAAAGACCCTTCATTCATTTCTAAAATTATATCTACTAGTTTACTTGCTATATTTTTTACTCCTCTAACCTTGTTTACCAACTTAGCTTCCCCATTATCAAAGAAAAATATAGGTTTTATATTCAACATATTTCCTATTAAAGCAGTTGCTACTGGAACCCTTCCACTTTGTTTTAAGAAATCAAGGGTATATGGAGCAAAAAGTAATCTTATACTGCTACGAATGTTTTCTAACTCATTTATTATTTCTTCAAACCCCAAACCTTCTTCAACAAGTTCACAGGCCTTTATAACATATTGCCCACTACCAAGTGATAAGTTTCGAGTATCAAATATATGTATTTTTTCTTTTTCATTCATATCATTTTTAGCTATTACGGCACTTTGAAAAGTTCCTGAAGCATTTGATGCGCCTGTTAAACAGATTATATGGTATCCCTCTTCTATAAACTTATCAAATACTTCTTTAAACTCCATATATGTAGCTTGTGAAGTCTTAGGTATTTGTTTTATTTCTTTTACTTTCTTGTAAAACTCTTCTTTATCTATATCCACTCCTTCTATATATTCTCTATCATTAAAAATAACTGTAAGTGGAACTATTTCTATACAATCTTTCTCTGATATTTCATCTGGAATATCGCACAAACTATCACATACTAACTTTATTTTCAAAATAATTTCCTCCTTATTCTAACTAAATATTATAGTATAAAATTTCTATATTTATCTTGTCTTTCCTTTTTAATTGATTATGTATTTATATATTACCTTATATTCTTACCCAATATTATTCATTTTATAATTTTTTATAATGTATAAATTACTTTTATTATTAACTATTTTACTCTATAATAAATTAACTATAAAAAAGCAGGTATACACTATACCTGCTTTTTTATAAAGAATGAAATTACTTTCTTAATCCTAATTTAGCTATTAATGCTCTATATCCTTCAAGATCTTTTTCTTTTAAGTAAGCTAATAAGTTTCTTCTTCTACCAACCATTTTTAATAGTCCTCTTCTTGAATGGTGGTCTTTCTTATGAGTTTTTAAATGTCCATTTAGATCATTTATTCTAGCTGTTAATAAAGCTATTTGTACTTCTGGAGAACCAGTATCTCCTTCAACTCTTCCATATTCTTTGATTATTTCTGTTTTGTTTATCATTTAGATTACCTCCGTATTTTTTTAGAAACGCCTATTACTAAGCATTGATTGGAGTATTCAAAAGCTGAGTAATGGTTATTTTCCTTAATCATTTTATCATACATTACTTGTTTTTGCAAACATAGTTTTCATATACATAGTTTGTGTCATTAGACAATTGATTTTTTAAGTCATTTATTGAATTAAATTTTCTCTCATCCCTTATTCTTTCCAAAAATTCAACAATTATATTTTTACCATAAATATCTCTGTCAAATTCTAAAATGTTTGTTTCAATAGACAAAGATTTTCCATTAACTGTCGGGTTATAACCTACATTTGTAGCACCAAAATAAACCTCATCTCCAATATGTACAATAGAAGCATAGATACCTCTCTTTGGAACGAGCATATTATTCTTAAGGTCAATATTTGCTGTTGGGAATCCCATAGTTCTTCCAAGGTGTTTAGAATGTATAACACACCCTTCTAACTTGTAATTACGGCCTAAATACTCTTTAACATTAGTCATATCACCTTGGGATACTAAACTTCTAATATAAGTACTACTCACTCTTACATCATTTATTTTGATTGGTTTTATTACTTCCACCTCAAAACCAAATTCATCTTCTAAGCTTTTTAATAGATTGACATTCCCTTCTTTAGCTCTGGCAAACGTAAAGTCATATCCAATCACTATTTTTTTAGCCTTTAATTTTTTTACTAGTATCTCCTCTACAAAATCATTTGCAGGTATTTTAGTCATATACTCATCAAATGGTATAATTACAACTATATCTATTCCCAATTCTTCTAATAAATTTATTTTGTCCTCATTACTTATAATATTTTTTGTTGAGTTTGGTCTAAAGTAGTTTACAGGATGATTTGCAAATGTAAATACAATACTCTGTATATTTTCTTTTTTTGCATATTCAACTGCTTTTTTTATAAGAACTTGATGTCCTTTGTGTATGCCATCAAAGTTCCCTATGGTAATGACACTTTCTTTTATGTTTGCTATTTCTGCTATAGATTTTATAATCACCATAATAAATTTTCCCCGCTAAAATTATAATTTACTCTTAACTTATTCACAAACTATTATAGCATAAGTAAAAGAGATAGACTATAGAAGTTATTATAGCACTATCTCTTTTGGTGTTTTTCAAATACATTGATTATATAAACATCTTATCACTTTTAACACTTACTGTATTATTATGTTTTGATAATTTTCCTAATCCTAAGAAGTTATCTTTACTATATACTCTTACAAATTCATCATCTTTACTGAGATTATTCTTTAAAAATCTCTTATCATCTATTGAACCACCATTACTATAATATTTTATAGCATTAGGGTTTAATACAATATAATTAAACGAATCCAATACATAATCTATATCATATAAGTGTTTATCCAGAGTTTGATTTGCATAAAATAATTCTAATTCTTCTAGAGTTATCGAATTTTCCAAGTTAAATTTACCAGAAGATGTTCTATTTAAAAATGACATATGTCCTCCACACCCTAGATATTCTCCTATATCATGGCAAATGCTTCTCACATAAGTCCCTTTAGAACATTCAACATAAAACATTACTTTATTACCTTTTATACTAAGGATTTTTATATCTTTTATGTTTATTCTTCTAGTTTTTAAAGTAATCTCAGAGCCTCTACCACTTCTTACTAAATCACACATTCTCTTTCCATTTACTTTTAAAGCTGAGTAAATTGGAGGAAGTTGGTCTATTTCACCTTTTTGTGTATCAAAAGCTCTTTCTATATCTTCATTACTTAACTTAAAATCATCAATTTTTTTTATAATTTCTCCAGATGAATCATAGGTATCTGTACTTATACCTAAAGTAAGTTCACATATATACGATTTATCTTTGTTTAAAATAAGTTCACATACTTTTGTAGCTTTTCCTGTGCATATTGGTAAAACACCTGATGCATCTGGGTCAAGAGTACCTGTATGCCCAACTTTTTTCATATTTAAAATCTTTCTTACCCTACTTACAACATCATGAGATGTCATACCTGTGGGTTTCAATATATTTATAATCTTATTCATTTTATTGTCACCTTAAATTGATTTTAACACTGCCTCTAATACCATTTGTTTAGCATTATCAATACTATCTTTGATAGTACATCCAGCAGCTCTTATATGACCACCGCCACCAAATACTTTAGCTATTTCACTTACATCAACATAATTTTTTGACCTAAAACTCACTTTAATTTCATCTTGTTTTTTTTCTTTAAATAAAATTCCAACTTCAATACCTTTTATATCTCTAGTATATGTTGTTATACCATCAACATCATTGAAACTCATGTTATTCCTATTCATCATATCCTGAGTTAAAATTATACTAGATACCTTTGAATCAAATATCTCCAAAGATTTTAAAGCTTCACCTAATAATTTGTAATAATCAGAAGAATTACTTTGATATATATTTTGTATTATAGTATTTTTTTCTGCACCTAAAACAAGTAAATTCTTTGCCATCTCAAAACTACTTGCATGCACATTTGAATAGGAAAAATTTCCAGTATCAGTCACAAGACCTGTATATAAACATGTTGCTATATCTTTATTCATAATCTTAATGTCTTTTATTTCTTGAAATCTAACTAATAAATTATACACTAGTTCACAAGTAGAAGATGCATCAATATCTACATAGTTTAAATCTCCATATGAATCATTACTAGCATGATGGTCAATACAGATTACTTTTGATGCATTATTTTTGATTTCATCACTTACACATATTCTCATCTTATCTCCGCAGTCAAGTGCAATTAGAGAATACTTATTTATATCAAATTCATGAGACTTATAAATTTCTACACCTTCAACTAAAAACTTCAAATTCAATGGGGCTTCATCATCAAGTACATAATATACATTTTTCCCTAAACTTTTTAGTGTATAATACATTGAAAGTGTTGAACCAATATTATCTCCATCTGGACTAATATGAGAGGTAACTATAAAATAGTCACCCTCATATATATAATTTATAATACTATCAATATTATTCATCATAATTTTCATCCTCATTTTTTTGAGTATTTTTTTCATTTACTCTCTTTATAAGGCTATCCATATACATTCCTTTTTCTATTGAATCATCAAGTTTAAATATTATCTCAGGAATATATCTAAGCTTTATATTTTTTCCTACTTCTCTTCTTATATACCCTCCAGCACTCTTAAGTCCTGCTAATGTAGATTCTTCATCTCCACCTAGAATACTTACATATACATAAGCATATCTTAGGTCATTTGTAACTTCTACATCAGTTACACTTACCAAAGATGTTATTCTAGGGTCTTTTACTCCATTTATAAGCATAGTGCTTACTACTTTTCTTATTTCTTCTGCAATTCTTCTTGTTCTATTATATGATGCCATACCATCGACCTTCTTTACTAACTGATTTTCTTTGATACGAATTTATAATTTTCTTTCTACTTCTTTAGTTATATAAGCTTCTACTATGTCGCCTTCTTTTATGTCATTATAATTTACAAAACTCATACCACATTCGTATCCAGAATTAACTTCTTTTACATCATCTTTAAATCTCTTAAGTGCTGCAAGTTCACCTTCATGTATTATTATACTATCTCTAACTAATCTTATTTTACAGTTTCTAAATATTTTACCATTAGTTACATAACATCCAGCTACTGTTCCAATACCAGATATTTTATATATTTCTCTTATTTCAGCTTTTCCTGTTTCTTCATCAACATATTCAGGGTCTAACATACCAGTCATAGCAGCTTGTATATCTTCTATAGCCTTGTATATTATAGTATATGTTCTTATATCAACATTTTCCTTTTCTCCTAGAGATTCTGCGCCTGGAACTGGTCTTACATTGAATCCTATTATTATTGCATTAGAAGCTGCTGCAAGTAATATATCTGATTCTGTTACAGCTCCAACACCTCCATGTATTACTTTAACTTGTACTTCTTCATTTGATAATTTTTCTAAAGATTGTTTAACTGCTTGTACTGAACCTTGTACATCTGCTTTTATAACTATGTTAAGGTCTTTTATAGCACCTTCACTCATTTGACTAAATAAAGCATCTAGTGATAATCTTTGAGTTGATTTTAACATCTCATCTCTAGCTAATTGTTGTCTTCTTGCTGCTACACTTCTAGCAATTTTATCTGTTGGAACCTCAACGAATTGGTCTCCACCTTGTGGAACTTCTGATAGCCCTAATATTTCTACTGCTGTAGATGGTCCTGCTGTCTTAACTCTTTTACCTTTTGCATTTATCATAGCTCTAACTTTACCACATGCAACACCTGCAACGATTGGATCACCTACTGTTAGAGTACCACCTTGAACAAGTACTGTTGCAACTGGACCTCTTCCCTTATCAAGCTCAGCTTCTATAACAGTTCCTACTGCTCTTTTATTTGGATTTGCTCTTAATTCTTCTATTTCAGCAACCAACAATACCATTTCTAAAAGTGTATCTATTCCTTCTTTTTTCTTAGCTGATACTGGAACTGCTATTACTTCTCCACCCCAGTCTTCAACTAATAATCCTTGGTCTGCTAATTCTTGTTTAACTTTATCTGGGTTTGCACCTGGTTTATCTATTTTATTTATAGCAACTATTAAAGGTACTCCTGCTGCTTTAACATGGTTTATTGCTTCTACTGTTTGAGGCATTATACCATCATCTGCTGCAACAACTAATATTGCTATATCTGTAACTTGTGCTCCTCTTGCTCTCATTGATGTGAAAGCCTCATGTCCTGGTGTATCTAAAAATACTATTTTTTTGTCATTGATTTTAACTTCTGAAGCACCTATATGCTGAGTTATTCCTCCAGCTTCACCTGAAATTACATCAGTTTTTCTTATTGCATCTAGTAAAGATGTTTTACCATGGTCAACATGTCCCATAACTGTAACAACTGGTGGTCTAGATTTTAAATCCTCTTCATTATCTTCTTCAATTTCCATTAAAGCTTCTATTTCTAAAGCTTCTGTATCATCACTTTCTGCTACTGTTAATTCAAATCCATAGTCTTTGGCAGCTAAAGCAGCAATCTCAAAATTTATCTCTTGATTTATTGTTGCCATAGTTCCCATTTTCATAAGCTTCATAATTATTTCTGATGGAGATTTATCTAATTTAGTTGCTAATACTTGTACTGTCAACTGTCCATCTATTTCTATAACATTTTCATTTTCTTGAGATGAATCTTCACTTAACACTTCAAGTGCTAATTCTAACGCTTCACCTTCTAATACTGAATCTTTGTCAGTTACATTAATATCTAATTCAGCTAACTTATTTATAAGCTCTTCATTTGATATATTTAATTTTTCTGCTATTTGGTATACTCTTGTTTTTGACACAAGATCACCCCCTATTTTATTTTAAATTTCTATTAGTTCAATTATCTTTTTAGCAAAATTTTCATCTTTTATTCCTACGACTGCTCTTGGAGATTTTCCTATTGCAAATCCTATTTCATCTTTTGTTGAAAAAAATAGATATGGAATATTTCTAAAAGTTGATTTATCTTTAAAAAGTTTTTTTGTGTTATTTGATGCATCTTCTGCAATTAAAATTAATTTTACTTTTCCTTTTTTTAAGTCAAGCAAAGTTGAATCATCACCAGACACTATTTTCCCTGCACGAGTTGCGAGCCCTAAGAACGAGTGTATCTTTTCTTTATTATTTTTCATATTCTTCTAACTCCATAAGTAGATTATCATAGACTTCATCAGGAACATCAATTTTAAAAGCTTTATTTAATGCTTTGCTTTTTATAGCTTTTTTTAGACATTCAGAGCTTTTACATACATATGCTCCTCTTCCATTAGCTCTTCCTGTTTGGTCTAAAAATATTTTTCCTTCTTTATTTTTAACTATTCTTATAAGCTCTTTTTTAGAGTCTCTATCTTGACATGCTATGCATTTTCTTTGAGGCACTTTTTTTACTTTTTTCAAAGCCATCCCTCCTTACTCTTCTTCTTTGAAATTATCATCTGAGACATCTAACTCATCTTGATTGATAAATTCAGCTTTAATACCCTCATCTTCTATTTCTTTGGAATTTTCAAGATTTATCATTTCTTGTTCTGCTTGAGATTCGCTCTTAATATCTATCTTCCAGTTTGTCAATTTTGCTGCAAGTCTTGCATTTTGACCTTCTTTACCTATAGCAAGTGATAACTGATAATCTGGAACAATAACTAAGGCAGATTTTTCATCTTCATTTATATCTACTTTAACAACTTTTGATGGGCTAAGTGCTGCTGATATAAACTCTGCTGGATTTTCACTATATTTTATTATATCTATTTTTTCATCACCAAGTTCATCCACTATATTTTTTACTCTAAGTCCTTTTGGACCTACACAAGCTCCAATTGGGTCTATTTTTTCATCTATAGATCTTACTGCCATCTTAGTTCTTGACCCAGCTTCTCTTGCCACTGATTTTATTTGAACTATACCCTCATATATTTCAGGAACTTCTTCTTCAAATAATCTCTTTACTAGACCTGGATGACTTCTTGATACAACTATTTGAGGTCCTTTGTTAGTCTTTTTAACTTCAAGTATATAGAATTTTATTTTTTGACCTGCTTTGTAATTTTCAAATGGGATTTGTTCACTTTGAGTCATTATCCCTTCTATTCTTCCAAGATTTACATAAACAATATTTTTATTTGCTCTAGCAACCTCTCCTGTAACTATTTCATTTTCTTTTTCTATAAATTCATTATACACTATTTCTCTCTCAGCTTCTCTTATTCTTTGAACAACTACTTGTTTTGCTGTCTGAGCTGCAATTCTTCCAAAGTTTTTAGGTGTAACTTCATGCTCTATAATATCACCCAATTCATAATTAGGGTTTATCTCTCTAGCATCTGCTAACTCTATTTCTAAGAAAGTATCATATAGGTCTGATTCATCGACAACTACTCTTTGAGAAAATACTTTTATATCTCCTTTGTCTCTATCAAACTCAACTCTAACATTTTGTGCTGAACCAAAGTTTTTTTTGTATGCAGTTAAAAGAGCTTGCTCTATAGTATCTATAAGTATTTCTTTATCTATACCTCTATCAACTACTAATTCGTTTAGTGCTTCCATAAATTCATGATTCATTTTTTATTTCCTCCCTATTTAATATACCACTAAAACTTTATTGCTAATCTAACAATAGCAACATCTTTTCTATTAAATTCTATTTCTTCACCATTTATAATGATTTTTATATTATTATCTTCTGTTAATCCTACAAGTTCACCTTCAAATTGTTTACATCCATTTAATGGTTTATATAATTTTAAATCTACATCTCTACCTTGGTATCTAACAAAATCTCTGTCTTTTTTTAATGCCCTATCAAGCCCTGGAGAAGATACTTCTAAAAAATAATTCTCTTTTATAGGGTCTTTTTCGTCTAATATTGGGCTTAGTTCTCTACTAACTAATTCACATTCGTTTAAAGATATTCCTTCTTCTTTATCTATGTATACTCTTAAGTAGTATTCTCCCGCTTCTTTTACATATTCAACATCAACCATTTCAAATCCATGTTCATCCGTTATTTTAGTTACAATTTCTTCAATTGCTGCTTCTAAATCTTTTTTCATTAAATTACCTCCTATTCAATTGTAAATGACTAGTTTAATTTTATTAAATAATTTTTAAATTAAATGTATTCAATAAAATTAAACTAGTTCTTAATAATATATTTAAAATAAAAGAGTGAGAACAGCTGTCTCACTCTTAGTTTCTGCAAAGTATACTATTTTCTATACTATGATATCATAAAATTCTTTTATTTGCAACTTTTTGAACTAACCTAAAACAGAGACAATTGGTTTTCATCGCTCATATTTTCAAGTGAGCCATGATTAGTAAGTGTTTCTATTACTGTTTTTGATACTTTTGCTCTCTTTCTTAAATCTTCTTTTGATATAAATTCACCATTTTTTCTTTCATTTTGAATATTTAAAGCTGCATTTCCTCCAAGGCCTTGTATTGCTGCCATTGGTGGAAGTAATGTTTTTTCTCCAACAACTATAAAGTCACTTGCATCTGATTTATATATATCGACTGGTAACAACTTTATCCCCCTTGCATACATTTCAAGAGCAACTTCTAATACAGTCAACATACCTTTTTCCTTTGTAGTTGCATCATTTCCCAATGATTCAATCTCATTTATTTTTGATTTTATAGTATCCAAACCCTTAACAATTAAATCTGCATCAAAATCTTCCACCTTTGTAGTAAAGTAAGTTGCATAAAAGGCTTCTGGGTAATGTACTTTACAATATGCAATTCTAAATGAGGTCATAACATAAGCAACCGCATGTGCTTTGGGGAACATATATTTAATCTTTTTACATGAACCTATATACCATTCTGGAACATTATTTTTCTTCATTTCTTCAATATGTTCTGGTTTCAAACCTTTCCCTTTTCTTACACTCTCCATTATTGTAAAACTCATCTTAGGAGGTAAGCCTTTAAATATTAAGTAGTTCATTATGTCATCTCGTGTAGATATAACATCTTTTAATCCCACTATATCTTCTCTAACTAAATCTTGTGCATTGTTTACCCAAACATCCGTACCATGAGAAAGACCAGATATACGTACGAGCTCTGCAAACGTAGTGGGTTTTGTGTCAAGAAGCATTTGTCGTACAAACTTAGTTCCAAATTCAGGTACAGCAAGACATCCTATAGGACAATTTATCTCTTCTGGTGTAACTCCTAACGCTTCTGTAGATGTAAATAAAGACATAGTTTCTTCATCGTCTAGAGGAATTTCTGTTATATTTATTCCAGTAATATCTTCAAGCATTCTTATGATAGTAGGACCGTCGTGTCCAAGTATATCAAGTTTAAGTATCCTACCACTTATTGAATGATAATCAAAGTGAGTAGTTATAACACCACAAGAAGTATCATTTGCTGGATATTGTATAGGTGTAAAATCATATACATCTTTATAGTCTGGTATAACCATAACTCCACCAGGATGCTGTCCTGAAGTTCTTTTTACACCAGTACACCCATTTGAAAGTCTTAGTACCTCTGCATTTGGTACACTTATATTATTTTCTTCTACATATTTTCTTGCATATCCAAAAGCTGTTTTTTCTGCTACAGTACCTATAGTTCCTGCTCTATATACATATCCCTCTCCAAATAATTCTTCAGTGTATTTATGGATTGTAGGCTGATAATTTCCTGAGAAATTTAGGTCTATATCTGGTTCTTTATCACCTTCAAAACCTAAGAAGACCTCAAATGGAATATCATGACCATTTTTAGCAAGTTTTCTTCCACATTTTGGACAATCCTTATCTGGCAAGTCAACACCTGACCCCCATTCACCTATTTCATAAAAAAAGGAATATTTACAATCTTCATTTTCACAAATATAGTGCGCTGGTAGAGGATTAACTTCTGTTATATCACTCATAGTAGCTGCAAATGACGAACCAACAGAACCTCTTGAACCAACTAAATATCCATCTGAGAGAGATTTTGCAACTAGTTTTTGAGCTATGATATACATAACTGCATATCCATTACTTATTATTGAATTTAATTCTCTATCCAATCTCTTTTGAACTATTTCTGGTATTGGCTCTCCATAAATCCGTTTAGCTTTTTCATAGCACATTTCCCTTAATTCTACATCTGAACCTTCTATAATTGGTGGATATGTATCATCTGGTATAGGTTTTATATTTTCAACCATATCAGCAATCAAATTACTATTTTCAACCACAACTTCATATGCTAACTCTTCTCCAAGATAACTAAACTCCTCCAACATTTCATCTGTTGTTCTAAAATGTAAATAAGTCTCTTCTTCATCTACCTTAAATCCTTGAGAATACTTTAGAACTTTTCTTAAAACAGCTTCATGTTTATCTAAAAAATGAACATCTCCAGTAGCTACTGGAATTTTATTAAACCTCTTAGCTGTATCAATTAATTTTCTATTTAATTCTCTTAGCTCTTCTTCATCCTTTACTTCTCCTTTATCAATCATAAACCTATTGTTATCTATAGGCATCACTTCTATATAATCATATAAATCTATTATTTTTTTCATTTCTTTATCAGGTACATTTTTCTTTACAGCTTGAAAAACAACTCCTGCTTCACAAGCTGAACCAATTATGAGACCTTCCTTATACTCATTTAAAATACTTCTAAGGATTCTTGGTGCTCTAAAAAAATGATTTACATGTGCATCTGAAATTATTTTATATAAGTTTTTTATACCTACAGAATTTTTTGCTATCAAAGTTATATGATTTGTACTAAGCTTTGTATAATCAATTTTTCCAAGAATATTATTCACATCACTTAAAGTTTTTGCACCTTTTTCTGTAAGCATCTGTAAAAATTTATTAAATATAAGTGCAGTTGCCTCTGCATCATCAACTGCTCTATGATGGTTTAAAAGAGGTATGCCAAGCTCTTTAGCAACAACATTTAACCTATGTCTTTTTAACTTTGGAAGCATTACTCTGGCTAACATAAGTGTATCTACCTTTTTGTGATTATACATTATCCCCTGTTCTCTGCACTTTTGTGATATAAATCCAGTATCAAACTCTGCATTATGTGCAACTAGTACACTATCTCCAACAAACTCCATAAATCTTGGAAGAACTTCTTCAATAGTTGGCTTGTCTTTAATCAATTCATTAGTTATTCCCGTTAATTCTTGTATCTTATACGAAATATCTTTTTCAGGATTTATCAGTTCACTAAATCTATCTACAATTTTAAAATTTTCTATTTTTACAGCACCAATTTCAGTTATTTTATCATTTGTATTAGAAAATCCAGTAGTCTCTATATCAAATACAACAAACGTCTGAGAAAGTTCTTTATCATTTGCATCTTCTATAATAAGAGAATCATCTTCAACTAAATACCCTTCTACTCCATAAAGTATTTTTATGTTGTTTGCCTTACCAGCATTCATAGCATCTGGGAATCCCTGTACAACACCATGGTCTGTTATAGCAATCGCTGGATGTCCCCATTGGGCTGCACGTTCTACAAGTTTTTTAACAGAACAAATAGCATCCATAGAGGACATCTGAGTATGTGCATGAAGTTCTACCCTTTTTTCTTCTGAAATATCTTTTCTCTCTGGTCTATTTTCTTGTCTAATTCCACTAATCATCATACTAATTTCTCTTTGATATGTATCATAAACTATGTCACCTTTAAGTTTTAAATAAGCTCCTTTTTTAACATTTTCAAGTACTCCATCTTTATTGGTATCTGTTAAAAATAGCTTACAACTTATTGAACTAGTATAATCTGTAATCGATGCTATCATAAGTATTTTTCCATTTTTAAGTTCTTTAGTCTCAACATCAAATATATCCCCAACAACTGCAACTGTTCCAGAAGATGCATTTAATCCAGATATATTTTCAATCATAGCATTTGCATTATCTCCATAGACTAAATTTTCATCAACTTCTGATTTAATAACATAACCTTCTTCTTCATTTTCTTCACACTTATTAATTTGTCCAATTTCCAATGCTCTAATTTTTTCTTCCATTTCTCTATCATTTATTCTTATGAGTCTTTCTACATTTACCTTTTCATCAACAGCTTTTTCAATAGTTATATCTAAGTCCAATCCCAATTCTTCACTAAGAACAGTTTTAAGTACATGAACTACATTTTTTCTTATTAATCTCTCATAAAATATACCCTTTGGGAGTTTTATTTTTAATTCTTCATCTAAACAAAGAAATTCAACTTGCTTATACCATCCTGCAATGGACGGACACAAGTACTTTAATATATACAAGATATTATTCCAATATTTTTTTATAACATCTTTGTTAGATTTTCTTTCAAAGCCAGTAAATCTTATTTTCATCTTTATATCTTTAAAATAATCAAGCTTATACATCAATTCTTCTCTAAATTTATCTAAAAGTTCATGGGAAACAATCTCTTTAGACGTTAGGTAAAAGTAAACAATTTTATTTTCTTTAAAATAAACTACTCTATTTATGTAAACTTCTTTAAGTTGTTTTCCAAGGCCACTGTTATTAATTTCTAATTTATCTAAATATTCCTTAACACTTTCCATTTATATCCTCCTTTCCTAACATTATATATATATTATTACCACTTTTTCTCTATTTCTATCTATTACTCACTTATATTTACTTAGAATTAATATTATAACATAAAAATTTTACTAATATTAAGGTTTATATCTAGTAAATTATATACAAAAAGACTACAGATAATTTAAACAAAATGAAAAACTACCCATAGTCTATATTTTTTTACTTATGTATTACTTATATTGTGGTACTTCAAAGACTAAACTACTTCCACCACCATAAAGGCCAATTAAATTTTCCATAATTCCAGAAATTCCATTAGCCCAATTTACATCAGTTGCATATTGGTGCCATGTATAATCATAATTCCACTTCATCTTGTAAATAGTATTTTGATTGTACTTAGAACTATTTACATAGTTTTGAGATATCCATTTTGCAGAACCATCTATTGTAGCTTCAATACTAGTCCATCCATTAGAATATGCTGCCTCTGCTCCTGAAACATTAGCACTTTTATCTATTGCTCCTATTCCAAAAAAATTATACACTTTAACTGGCTTGCTAAGAGCTTGACCTTTATAAGAAGTCAATGTCTGACCTTGTGCAAGTGTAGATTTACCATAAGCAGTTTCCCACATAGCATGAGATACTAGATATACTACATCTATATTATACTTCTTAGCAGCGTTTATAAATGCAGCTCCTTGATTCTTAAATACACTAGAAGATAATCCGTTAAGGTACGAATTTAAACTTGACTCTGATATACCACTTCTATAACTATTAATCTTCAAAAATTGCATCATACCTTTTGTAGTATTTGTAAAGTTTTTAGGATTTAAATAATATTCTATATCACTTGAACTAGCATTTACAAATGAACTTGTTCTTTGTGCTGAAAATGTACTAAATTCAGGACTTGGAGTACTTTTTCTATTACCTGGAGCTATTACATTCCCTCCTGCTGTTGCTTTCTCAACTTGTTTACTTATATGAGAAGCTAACGTATAGCTTAGAGATTTGTAATCAATCTTAGCCCCACTTATATTTGCCATACCATTTACTTGTCCTGATGTTGTAGAATCATTATTTCCATTATTGTTGGAATTGTTATTTGAGTTATTATTATTTGTATTATTATTTGATGTATCTGTTGAATCAGATAGATAATTTCCCACAACAAATGCTTCTTTATTATTAAAATTAATTTTAGCCCATCCACTACTTTCTGATATCACAGTTACTTTGCTTCCCTTATAGACCTTTCCTAATTTACTATATGTAGAACCTGGACCACTTCGTACATTTAAAGAAGCTGTATTTACAAATTTATTAGTATCTTTTTTATCAGTATCTTTGCTAGAATCATTTGTATCACTCTGACCTGCATCTGATAAATACATACTAGATACATATCCATCTTTTCCATTATACTTTATTTTTGACCAGCCATTAGATTCTGATATTACTTCTACCTTACTTCCTTTTTGTAACTTACCTAATACACCATAGCTTGTATTTGGACCACTTCTTACATTTAGTGAAGTTGTATTTACCTGCTTAGTTTTTGATTTATTAGTTGAGATTGATACATCTCCTAGATAAGAACTCGATACATAACCTAGTCTTCCATCATATTTGATTTTTGACCAGCCATTACTTTCTGATATTACTTCTACTTTTTGTCCCTTTTTTAATACAGTTATAACTCTATAGCTTGTTCCTGCTCCATTTCTCATATTTAAACTATTTGAAGTAACTTGTTTTTCTTTATTTGTAGATGTTCTTAAAAAATCACCATTAGATTTTGCTATATATTTTGATGAAGCCCAACCTTCTTGTCCAGATTCAGCTTTTATTTTATACCATCCATTAGAAGAGTCTTTTATTAAAACTTTATCATCTTTTTTAGCAACAAAAGATATACTACTTTCGGCAGTTGGTTCATTTCTTACATTTAAATAATTTATAGTCACTATACCTATTTCTCCATCAGCATGTGCATTTACCATAGTTAATGGTAATACAGCTAATGTTGCTAAAGCTGCTCTTTTCTTCACTTACTTCCCCCGCCCTTCTTTTAACACTAAAACAATTTTAATATAATTATACGACAACTTATGATTTTAGTAAATATTGTCTATTTATATTATGTATACATTTTATTTATACTTTCTTTATTTTTATTTCTGATTTTAATCTATATATTTATATATTGAAAAATATAAATTTTTTTAGCTCGTATAATTTTATTTATACCCACTCTTTAAATTGATTTTTAAAACATTAAGAAAATACTCAGAATCTAATAAAGTAACATAAACTTTATATTATGTAGTACAATCTATATATAATAATTTTGGAGGTGTAGACTATGGATGCAAATAACCTAAAAGACTTAATATCTAATCATAATAATATAGTATTTTTTGGTGGAGCAGGTGTTTCAACTGAATCTAATATACCAGATTTTAGAAGCTCCACTGGACTTTTTAGTCAAAAACTTAATAAACAATTTACTGCTGAGCAATTAGTTTCACATACTTTCTTTGTTAAATATCCAGAGGAGTTCTTTGAATTCTACAAAGACAAACTAATATATCCTAATGCAAAACCTAATAATGCCCACATAGCTTTGGCAAAGCTAGAAGAAATGGGCAAACTTAAAGCTGTTATAACTCAAAATATTGATGGGCTTCATCAAATGGCTGGAAGTAAAAATGTTTTAGAACTTCACGGTTCTGTACATAGAAATTACTGTACTAACTGTGGTAAATTTTTTGATTTAGAAGCTATGCTAAATCTAGGAGGTAATATTCCTCATTGTGATGATTGTGGCTCTATAGTAAAACCTGATGTAGTGCTTTATGAAGAAGCTCTTGACAGTGATATTATTACCAAGACAATTTCTGCTATAAGTAATGCTGATTTACTGATTATAGGAGGTACATCATTAGCTGTATATCCAGCAGCTAGTTTTATAGATTATTACAAAGGTAAATATATTGCTCTTATTAATAAAGCAAACACCGTTTATGATAAATCTGCATCTCTTGTAATTAATAGACCTATTGGAGAAGTTCTATATGAAGCTGTATTAAGACAAATATAGATTTATTTCACTATTTTTATTATATATATGAGTTTTTATGTTGAATTTAAAGTTTCTTTTTAGCATTATTTTTGTTATAGTATTTTAGTATAAATATATAATTTGAAAGGAGCTTTTTATGAAACTAAAAACTATATCTTTACCAGAACTTAATAATTTAGACCCAACACTGGAGTCTACATTTATCAAAATGGGTGAAGAACAAGGCGAATTAGCTGAATGTATAGGCAAATTCAGAAATCTAAGTGGAGAAAATAATGACTTAGATGAAGTTGATATTATAAAGAAAACTGCTAAAGAATTGATGGATGTGGCTCAAACATGTGTAACTATGATGTTTAAACTAGAAGAGCAATATGGTATTAATCTTGATGAAATACGCAAAGAACATATAAAAAAACTAGAAAAAAGAGGTTACATAAAAAACATAGATAAGTAAACCTTCTATCTCTAAATATTTATTAAAATAAATTTAAAGTATGAAATATGTAATTTCTATGTAAATTTGCTATTAAATGGTATCTCAAAATGATTTTTTTAGATTGTAATTGAGATACCATTTTTTGTTTTATTTGCATATATTATTTAATATTTTCATAAACGATTAAATTTTATCCAGTATAACGAGTTTTTTGTCAGCAAAATTTTATTTTTAACTTCTATATTGTTCTCTCTTATTTTCATAAATTTTACTATATTCTTCTACTGCTTCCTCCCATGCTTCTATATCTGTTATCCCCTTTTCAATTGCTAATAAATGAACTATCTCAGCTAACTTTGATGCTGATTCTATTATTCCCATTTGTTACACCCTCTCTATTGTCAAATACTTACAAAAACTGTTAATTAGTTCTAATATTTGTTATTATTATTCCCAAAAACTTTAATAAATAAAAATATTTTTATTTTTTGACATGATTCCAATATGCCCACTAAATTTAAAAATTTTTATCTCTTTAATATTTCTATATAAAATCTTAACTTTATTAAATTTTTTATATATTAAATTGATAGAGGATGAATATATTTATATAGGTACATATTAATTTATTATAGGAGAGAATGCTCTATGTTTAAAATTTTTCTTTTTTCTAGTGAACAGTTTGTAAGTCTTTTTATATTCGGATTATTTCTATATCATTGTCCAAAGCTAACAAAAAATATTTTACCCTATAGTTACACAGTTGAAAAAATACTTTGTACCTTAATGGTAATAGTCGTTGCTTTAGAACAAATTTTAATTATTTCTTCAGGGAATTATAGCACCTTGAATTCCTTACCAATTGGAATTAGCCATATTTGTATATACATATGTATAGCTATATTAGCTTTTAAACAGTATCATTTTTTTAACATATTTTTTTCTTGGAGTTTAGTCTGTTCTGTTGGAGAACTTATTTTTTCTAAAAACTTAGGATACGAATTCCCTAGCTTTATATATTTTCTATTTATCTTCTCTAAATGTTTGATAATATATGCAAATATTTATATGGTTGATGTAAGAAAATTTAAAGTTAACAGACATGCATTTAGAGATAATTTTGGAATTTGTCTTATTTACTTTTCATTTATATTTTTACTAAATACATTTACTGATTCACAATATTACTATAGCTTTTTAAGTTACAATACAACTACCATTTTCATATTTATTTTTGCTACTAGCATTGTGTACATACTTCCTCTTTTATCTAATATAGATACCTTTATCCTTGAAAAAAAGAAAAAGAGTAAATAATTTATTTAAATTTATAAATAAAGCCACTTGGACATTTTTTAAGTTTTAAAAATATCCAAGTGGCTTTACACATTAAACTATAGTTTTTGTATTATATAATTTTATATCTCTGCTAAATAATACAATGTCCTAACAGGCTCCCCTGTCGCTCCTTTTGATTTATATCCCTTTGATTTTGATGATGTACTTGTACCTGCTATATCCATATGTATCCATGGAGTACTGCCAACAAATTCTCCAATAAAGGCTCCTGCTGTTATGCATCCAGCATTTTTACCTCCAGTATTTTTAAGGTCTGCTTCTTCTCCCTTTACCATATTTTTAAACTCATCATAAAGTGGCATCTTCCAGACTCTTTCTCCAGATAAAGTAGATGCTTTTTCCAACTCACAATAAAAATCCTCATTATTTGTTACTACAGGAGTTGCAACATTCCCTAATAATGTTAGAGCTGCACCAGTCAATGTTGCTACATCAACAACTTTTGTCACTTTTTCATTATTTATAATGTAATATATTGCATCAGCTAATGTAAGTCTACCTTCTGCATCTGTATTTAAAACTTCAATAGTTTTTCTTGCCATAGAATTAATTATATCTCCTGGCTTATATGAACCTCCTGATAAAGCATTTTCACATGCAGCTACTACTGCTATAACATTTTTCTTTAATTTACTCTGAGATATGGCACACATAGCTCCTATTACACTTGCCGCTCCAGCCATGTCTGTTTTCATATCTAGCATAGATGCATTTGATTTTAAAGAATATCCACCAGTATCATAAGTCAATCCTTTACCCACTAGACCTAGTATATCTGTATTTTCTTCATCTCCAAAATAGCGCATTACTATAAATCTTGGTTTATTAACTGAACCTCTTGATACAGCAAAAAAAGCTTCCATACCCAATGCTTTTATTTTTTCTTCTTCATAAATCTCAACATTAAATCCATACTCTGCCCCAAGTCTAACTGCCTCTATTGCCAATGTCTTTGGGTATATTATATTTGATGGTTCGTTAACTAAATCTCTAGCTATTATAGTTGAATTAGATAGTATTTTAGCTTTTTCTATTTCATACTCTGCTTCTTTTTCAGTAAATATAATTATATTATCTATTTCTCTTTCTTCAAAAGCTTCACTTTTTGTCTTATATTTATCAAATTTATAGTTGCCAAGCAATATTCCTTCTGAAAAAGCACCTATCTGCTCTATGTCTAAATTAACATTTATTATGTTAATATCATTATTTTTACATACTTTATTTCTAAATACCCCTTTTATTTTTTTACACAAGTTGCCACCTATGATTCTAAGTTTTTCCTTATCTAAAGATTCTTTCTTACCAAGACCAACTAAACAAAGGTCTATTAGATTGTCATTTTCAAGCAATGTCACAATTTCTATGTTATTTTCTTTAGCACTGAAGTTTTTACTTACAATATTTAATTTATCAAACATTGTAGAAACATTCTCATCTTCAAACACAGTAACTACAGTTATAGCATCATCCAAACTTTTTAATATTTCTTTAGAACATTTTATATGCATATTAAATTCTCCTTTTTAAAATAATTGTTCAATTATATTTCTAGAGTCTTCCAAAGAAGCAAATAATTTATCTTTGTTTTCTATATCTAAACAGTTCATTTTATCACTTATTATAGATATAAATTTTAATATTTCATCATCTAGTATTTTTTCTCCACTTTCAGTTATTCCATAAAAAGTATTTCGTCTATCTCTACTATCTTCTTCCCTATATACATACTCTTGCTCAACTAACTTATTAAGTAATATACACAAACTAGAAGTAGATACATGTAAATCTCTACTCAAATTTTTAAGTTCCATTTTATTATGTTTTCTTATACTTACTAAAGCAAAAAATTGCCTTTCTGTAAGTACTTTACCTTTTTTATATCTTTCATTATTAATAATCTTTATTAAATTATGAAAGTTATTCATACTCTCCAACAACAAAATAGATAACTCTTTATCACTCATAAAATTCACCTCAAAATTAATAATTGGGACTCCCTCTTATCCCCCAAATATGTTTATATATCTCTAATATAATACTTCTTTTCTTTTTATAATTATACTATAGATAAACTTTATTATCCATTTAAATTGTTTTAAACTAAAATATTATTAGGTATAAAGTAAAAAACATTTAAATTACATTATAAAATAGTGAGACTTATATCAATCTCACTATTTTACTCAATGATATATTTTATTTTCAAAACTATTCTAATCTTATACTACATATTGTTCTTGTCTGTATTTTTATTATTTTGAGATATATTCTGAATTTTTTCTAATACTCTAGGAGTTATAGACAGAATATTATCCACTAGATTAATATTACTATCTAAGCTCATTATTCTAGTCTCTCCACTTTCAACTACTACAAATGCTACTGGTTGTACAGATATAGCTCCTGCACTACCTCCTGCAAAATTTGTATCTGCTTTTTCACTTTTTATTTCAATATTTTTATCTTTCTCATCATATCCTTTTGAATACTCTCCTCCACCTATACCAAATCCAATTGTTACTTTTGATATAGGAACAACTACTGTAGTATCTGTTTTTATAGGGTCTCCTATAATAGTATTTGCATCTATAGAACCTTTAATAGTTTCAAGAGTTGTTTCCATAAGACTTTGTATCGAACCTGTTGCTCTCATTACTATCACCTCCCTTATAATTTCCTTTATTTTTATTCATAACCTTATTAACCATTATTATAAAATGAAATAAATCTTTTATTCTTGACCTTATATGTATCCTTACATTTCCCAAAAAGTAATCTTTTGTAAAATTTGGATTTACATTTAAATATATTTTTTCTGCATCAATTATATTAAATAAATTTCCATATAGAGTATTTATTAATACATACACAGAAGATGTCAAACTTATATTTTTAGTTCCAAAATCAATGTTTGAATAAAATTCATGTATTTTTATCTTTTTTAATAGTCTATAAACACTTAAAAGGTCATCAGCCAATAATATACTAGAGTCTATATTATTCTTCATCCCCTCTTTTTTATCATTATTGTTACTATTTTCAGCTGGATAGAGTTGTCTATTTATATTTATTAAATCAAACATGTATTTTATATTAAGTTTTAAACAAACATCTTTATTGTTTATATCTGCTATTAATAAGATATTTATATGAGACATTAAAAACAATATAATTATACTTATTATAAAAATTATCGCTACTATTAAGTATTTAAAATTAAGTAATTCATTAATCTCCATGTTTATATTATCATCAAAAAATTACTATTTATAC